>JAHBSN010000048.1 GCA_019639095.1 Actinomycetota bacterium | reverse complement strand
GGTGCGGATCCAGGGTGCCGGGGCCGCGCCGTCGACCTCGAACGCCTCAGCCATGCGGGGCGACGCTACTGCTGGGCTGGTGCGATCAACCGGGGCCGAGGCGACCCCGCGCCGCGAGCGATCGCACGCGCGCCTTCGCCTGGCGCGCCAGCCGGAACGGCCGCCCGTTGGCGAACTCGCGGTAGTGGTCGTTGGCCAGCAGCGCGGCGAGGTAGGCGCGGTGGTTGTGGAGCAGGGCGTCGGCCACGTACGGGTCGTCGTGCAGGGCGAAGCCGCCCAGCTCCACCACGAACACGGCGTCGGGGAGGGCGTAGGCCACCGGGTCCCGGTCGGTCACCCGCTCGAGGCAGGCGGCGATGCCCCGGTAGGTGATGGGCGCGTCGTGGAAGGCGATGGCGCCGGCGTCGCCGACGGCGGCGAGGCACAGCTCGAAGTCGGCCACCACGGCCCGATCGGTGTGCTCGCCGTCGATGAAGCACAGCTGGTGGGCCGGGCCGAGCGCGGCGACGTCGACGTCGGGGGCGCCGGCATCGATCGTCGCCACCTTGTCGGTGGGCCCGACCGATCCCAGGAGGGCCAGCATCCGAGCGGTCGAGTTGCCCTCGTAGGCGAAGGCGACCCCGCGCTCGTCGGGCTGGGATGGCGGCCGCTTGTCGATCGACGTGATCGCCGTGCAGCAGGGGTCGACGAGGTGCGGGGCGATGCTGCCGCCGAGGTGCGACCCGATCTCGAGGTACCGGTAGCCACCGGTGAGGCGGCGGGTGGCCCGCTGCACGGCGAGCAGCGAGCGCTTGTCGTGGGGGCTGGTCTGGCTCTCGATGGCGTCGAAGAGGCGCAGGTCCAGCGCGTCGATGCGATCCCCGAACCCCTCGTCGCCCACGTCGCCCACGTCGCGGAACGCTAGGCGCTCGTCCGAGCCCGCCGACCCGGAGGTCGAACCTCACGCGCGGGATCGGCGCGAACGCGGCTCCCGTACCGCACATTCGCCGAGGGTGCGGTCAGGCGACGTCGGTCTTGGCGAGGCGACGGGTGGCGTAGAGCAGCACCAGGGCCCCGACCACGAGGGGGACGACGATGCCGGTGGCCAGGCTGAACTCGCCCAGGCGGATCCGCTCGCCGGTGGTCTCGGAGAGGATGGAGCGCACGTAGGACCGGACGGCGAGCTTGCTCGCGGTGGCGCCGGCGAGGGCGACGAAGCCCTCCCAGATGAGGATGTACGCGAGGCCCCAGGGCAGCGAGCGCCGGAACCGGATGCCGCCGGTCACGAAGAGGGCGGCGTAGGCGGCCACGGCCACCAGCAGCCCCAGCAGCGTGCCGAGCACGAGCGATCCCTCGGGGTCGATGAGCGTGGTGGCCAGCAGCACCGGCGCCCCCACCAGCGGGAGCGTGATGGTGACGGTGGCGGCCCACGCCGCGGCCACGTGGATCCACGACGGGATCGGCCGCAGCCAGAGGTAGACGAGCGAGCCGTCGTCGATCAGGTCGCCGAGCGTGGCGCTGCCGAAGACGAGCACGGCCACCGGCACGAGGGTGGTGAGGTTGGCGTTGGCGAAGCCGACCCCGGTGCCGAGCGGGTCTTCGGGACCCACGAGACGCACGGCGAGGGCGATCGACGTGCTGATCAGGGCCAGGGCGGCGATGGCGACGAGTCGCCCGCGGGTGGCCACGCTGCGCAGCAGCAGGCGGTACTCGGCGACGAGGACGGTGGCGGTGTCGGGTGCCTGCCCGTGCGACGTGGCCCACGACACCCGCTGGTCGGGCTGGTGCCGAGGCGACGCGGGAGGTGGGGTGGACGCGGTCACGGCTGCACCAGGTAGCGGAAGACGCTCTCGAGGTCGTCGTCGAGCGGGGTGATCTCCCACAGCGTGGCACCGGCGTGGCGGGCGGCCCGGGCCACCAGGCGCCGGAACGCGGGGGCGTCGGTCGTGTCGACCACCACCGCACCGGCCCGTCCGGGCGCCGGCGGCTCCAGGGTCACCCCCAGCACGCCCACCCGCTCCACCAGCACCGTGGCCAGCTCGCGAGGCTTGTCGGTGCGGACCCGGATCTTGTGGGGCCGGTCGTCCATGAGGTCGCGGATGGCGTGGAAGTCGCCGGTGGCGGCCAGGCGACCCTGCGCCACCACCAGGACCCGCGACCCGAAGCGCTCCACCTCGTCGAGCACGTGGCTGGAGACCAGCACGCACCGGCCTTCGGCGCCGAGCCGGGCGAACAGCTCGATCATGTGGCCGCGCTGGCGCGGGTCGAGGCCGGTGAGGGGTTCGTCGAGCACGAGCACGTCAGGGTCGTTCACGAGGGCCTGGGCCACCTTCACCCGCTGCCGCATGCCCTTGGAGTAGGCCGTTATCCGGCGCGGGTCGTCGGGGTCGAGCTCGACGATGCCGAGGGCGCCGCGGGCGGCGGCGTCGGGGTCGGGCACCCCGTTGAGCACGGCGGCGAGACGCACGAACCCGTACGCGTCGAGGGCCTCGAACACCGCCTCCTGCTGGGGGACGATCCCGATCCGGCCGCGCACGGCGAGGTCGGTCCGCGGGTCGGCGCCGAGCACGCGCACCGTGCCCTGGTCGGCGGCGGTGAGCCCGCACAGCATGCGGAGCAGGGTCGACTTGCCGGCGCCGTTCGGGCCGAGGAGGGCCGTCACCCCGGGTCCGACGGCGAAGGAGACCTCGGACACGGCCACCACGTCGCCGAACCACTTGGACGCACCGGCCACCTCGATCATGGGCGCGGCCGAGCCCGGCACCCACGAGCTGCCGCCCGGGGCGGTCGGCGCTGAGGACCAGGACGCGCTCATCGGCTCACCTGCACCGCGTGGAGGCGGAACCGAGCCAGCGCGAAGCCGCCGACCGTCCAGGCCAGCCACGCCCCCCACACCAGCGCCGACGACGCCGAGGGCATGAGGTTGCCGGGTTCCCCGTGGATCCGGCTGGCCAGGTCGAGGGACAGGTAGGTGGGCGAGATCGCCTGGCTGCCCTCGGCCGCCCCGCTCACGTTGAGGATCCCGGTGACCATGATCGACACCAGGAACACCAGGATGATCCCGGCCGTGGCCACGGTCTTGCGATCGGTGAGGCTGGCCATGCCCATGGTGATGCCCGTGTAGAAGAGCGTGAGCACCACGCCGGCGGTGAGCACCCGCACGAGGGCCAGCAGGATGTCGCCCACGCCGTCGGGGCCCTGGCTCTGCAGCACGTTGGCCACCAGCAGCAGGAGCGGCGGACCGAGGCACACCAGCGAGAGGGCGGTGGCGATGGCGATGGCCTTGCCGAGCAGGTACGTGTCCCGGTCGAGCGGCGACGAGAGGTAGACGCCCAACATGCCGGTGCGGCGGTCCGTGCAGAGCACCTCGGGGGCCACGAAGGCCACGAAGAGCATGATCGCGGCGATGACGAAGCCGTAGTAGTCGCCGTAGCTCGGGAGGAAGTCGGTGGGCACGTCCTCCACCGGGAACAGCGCCACGACGCCCACGAACACGATGGCGGGGAGGTAGGCGATGAGCACCGCCGGCAGCGGCAGGGCCTTGGCCCAGAGGTTGCGCCGCAGCCCCAGCGCCCGCTGGAAGCTGTGGACGGCCAGCGCCCGCACCGCGCCGGGCACGCCGGTGCGCTCGCCGGTGAAGTGGCGGTAGCCGCGGTCGAGGATCCGGGCTTCGCCGGCGGGGAGGTCGGTCATCGGGGGCTCGGCAGGACGGGCGGCGGGGGCGGCGCCGAGGGAGGCGGCGCCGACGGCGACGGCAGCCCGCTGCGGCGCGGGTCGGAGGTGGGGTGGGCCCCGGCGCCCACGCCGAGGAACACCTGCTCGAGCGAGATGGTGCGCCGGCCCATGCGCCGGATGCCGGCGCCGGCGTCGTCCACCGCGTCGCGCACCACGTCGAACAGCGGGCCGTGGCCGAGGATCACGTAGGACCGGCCCTCCACGAAGATCTGGGCGCCGGTGGCGTGCACGGCGGTGAGGGCGGCCTGCACGTTCGCCTCAGGCCCCACGAGCTCGATGGTGACGCCCTCGCCGCCGCCCCGCAGGTCGTCGAGCGAGCCGTAGGTGGCCACCACGCCCCCGTTGAGGATCACGGCGTGGTCGCAGACGCGCTCCACCTCCTCGAGCAGGTGCGACGAGAGCAGCACGGTGATCCCGAACTCGTGCCCGATCCGGTGGATCAGCTCGAGCATGGCGTCTCGCTGGACGGGGTCGAGGCCGTCGGTGGGCTCGTCGAGCAGGACCAGCTTGGGGTCGTGGGCGAGCGCCTGGGCCAGCTTGATCCGCTGGCGCTGGCCGGTGGACATGGTGCCCATGGGGCGGCCCCGCTCCTCGCCCAGGCCCACCTGCCAGAGGGCGTCGCTGGCGCGGGTGGTGGCCTCACGGCGGGGCAGGCCGTGCACCTCGGCCACGTGGCGGACGAAGTCGACCGCCTTCACATCGGGCGGCAGCAGGTGGTGCTCGGGGCTGTAGCCGATGCGGGCCCGGATCTCGGGGCCGGCCTGGGTGGGGTCGAGCCCGAACACCCGGATGGCGCCGTCGTCGGGCAGCTGCAGGCCGAGGATCAGGCCGAGCAGGGTGGTCTTGCCGGCGCCGTTGGCGCCGAGCAGGCCGGTGACGCCGGGGCCGACGGTGCAGGTGGCGCCGCCCAGGGCCAGCGTGGGCCCCCAGCGCTTCACCACCCCCGCCACCTCGATGACCGCGTCCACCGAGGGCAACCTAGGTCGGCTGGCGGGGCGACGGGGGTCGGGAGGGTCGGCTGCAGCGCGATCGGACCGAACCCCGCACGCGAGACCGCCCCGGCCCGGGTGCGGGGAGGGGCGGTCTCTCTGGTCCTGGGGGGAACCAACGGCCCCGCTGGTGCGTGGGGTGCAGGCGGGGACCGGCTCCATGCTCGCTGGTCCGAACGGCTCATCGGTGGATGGTGCGGCCTCCGGGGGTTGCCGATCGGGTCGGGACCTGCCATGCTCGTCGGCGATGGAGACCTCGGCCCGCCTCGTAGTACTCACGTAGCGCACGCCCTTCTCCAGCCGCGTGCGCCCCTCGACCTCCCATCTCGGGAGGTCGTCGCAGTTTTCGGGCCCGCACCACCCAGCGGCCAGACTGCACCGGGCGCCGCAGCCGATCACCCGCCCGCACCACGCAGTACCGATCCCATGGGGGAGCCATGCAGCTCAACGGAGGCCAGGCCCTGATCAAGGCCCTCGAGATGGAGGGCGTCGAGGTCATCTTCGGCCTGCCCGGGGGCGCGATCCTCCCGGTGTACGACCCCATCATCGACTCGCCGATCCGCCACGTGCTCGTGCGCCACGAGCAGGGCGCCGGCCACATGGCCGAGGGCTACGCCCACGCCACCGGCAAGCCCGGCGTCGCCATGGTCACCAGCGGCCCGGGCGCCACCAACATCGTCACGCCGCTCGCCGACGCCTACATGGACTCGGTCCCGATGGTGTGCATCACCGGCCAGGTGGGCACGGCGTCGATCGGCACCGACGCCTTCCAGGAGGCCGACATCACGGGCATCACCCAGTCGGTCACCAAGCACAACTACCTGGTCACCGAGGCGGCCGACATCCCCCGCGTGATCCGCGAGGCGTTCCACATCGCCACCACCGGCCGGCCCGGCCCGGTGCTGGTCGACATCCCCAAGGACATCGTCGACCCCACCAACCCCCGCTCGGCCATGGAGTGGTACTGGCCCACCGACGCCGAGGTCATCGCCGGCCTCCCCGGCTACCGCCCCACCACCACCGGCCACCCCCGCAAGATCAAGGAGGCGGCGGAGCTGATCCTGGCCTCCGAGCGCCCGGTGATCTACGCCGGCGGCGGCATCCTGAAGGCCCGCGCCGCCGAGGCGCTGCGCGAGCTGGCCGAGCTGCTCGACCTGCCGGTGGTCACCACCCTCATGGCCCGGGGCGCGTTCCCCGACGACCACCCGCTGTCGCTCGGCATGCCGGGCATGCACGGCAACTACACCGCGATCATGTCGATGCAGGAGTCGGATCTCCTCATCGCCCTGGGGTCTCGGTTCGACGACCGGGTCACCGGCAAGGTCCCGGCCTTCGCCCCTCACGCAAAGATCATCCACGTCGACATCGACCCGGCCGAGCTCGGCAAGGTCCGCCGGCCCGACGTGCCGATCGTGGGCGACTGCAACCAGGTCATCCTCGAGCTGGTGAAGGCGCTGCGGTCCCTGCTCGACGGCGGGGCCGCCCCGGCCGACATCACGCCGTGGCGCTCCACGCTGTCGGGCTGGCAGGAGACCTACCCGCTGGCCTACGAGCCGCCGGCCGAGGGAGACCTGCTCAAGCCGCAGATGGTGCTCGAGGCGCTGCGCGACTCCGCCCCCGAGGACTGCATCGTGGCCAGCGGCGTCGGCCAGCACCAGATGTGGGCCAGCCAGTACTGGAACTTCCGCCACCCCTACACGTGGATCAACTCCGGGGGCCTCGGCACCATGGGCTTCTCGGTGCCGGCGGCCATCGGCGCCAAGGTCGGCCGTCCCGACCGCATGGTCTGGGCCATCGACGGCGACGGCTGCTTCCAGATGACCGCCCAGGAGCTGGTGACGGCGGCCGCCGAGCGCATCCCGGTGAAGATCGCCATCCTGAACAACGCCTACCTCGGCATGGTCCGCCAGTGGCAGGAGATGTTCTACGAGGAGCGCTACTCCGAGGTGTACCTGTCGCCCGACCTGCCCGACTACGTGAAGTGGGCCGAGGCCATGGGCTGCGTGGCGTTCCGGGTGGAGCACCCCGACGACATCCAGCCCACGATCGACAAGGCCAACGCCATCGACGACCGGCCGGTGGTCATCGAGTTCCGCACCGACGCCTCCGAGAAGGTGTTCCCGATGGTGGCCGCCGGCCACTCCAACTCCGACGTCCAGGTGCCGCCGTTCCAGCGCCCGGCCGGCGACACCTCCGAGGAGGTCGTCCAGTGACCGACCAGACCGTGGGCGAGCCCCGCCACCAGACCCTGTCGGTGCTCGTCGAGAACAAGGCGGGCGTGCTCGCCCGCATCGTCAACCTGTTCTCCCGCCGGGCGTACAACATCTACTCCCTGGCCGTGGCGCCCACCGACGACGAGCGCTTCAGCCGCCTCACCGTGGTGGTCGACGTGGAGTCGGCGCCGCTCGAGCAGATCGTCAAGCAGCTCCACAAGCTCATCAACGTGGTGAAGATCGTGGAGCACGACCCGCGCCACTCCGTGGAGCGCGAGCTGCTGATCGCCACCGTGAAGGTGGCGGTGGCCGACCGCCACCAGGTGGCCGAGCTCACGCGGATCTTCGAGGGGCGCATCCTGGCGGTGAGCCACGACGCGCTCACCGTGTCGCTCGAGGGCCACCCGTCCAAGGTCGACGACTTCGAGGAGCTGCTGCGCCCGTTCGGCATCGCCGAGCTCCAGCGCACCGGCCGGGTCGCCCTGGCCCAGCTCGACCGCGAGCCCCCTCGCCTGCACGCCGTCTCCCCGGTGCGCGGCAAGGCCGGCTGACCCGCCTGCGTCCGCCTGCCGGCGAAGTGGCCCCCGGGGCCGCCGTCGGCACAGAATCCACCACACCACACGGCGCGCCTCGGGCTCGCCACGAGCACGAGAGAAGAAGATGGCCAAGGTCTATTACGAGCAGGACGCCGATCGCAGCAACATCGCCGGCCGCAAGGTGGCGGTGCTGGGCTACGGCTCGCAGGGTCACGCGCACGCGCTGAACCTGAAGGAGTCGGGGGTCGACGTGCGGGTGGGCCTGCGCGAGGGCTCGTCGTCGAAGGCCAAGGCCGAGGAGGCCGGGCTGAAGGTGCTGAGCAACGCCGAGGCGGCCGCCGAGGCCGACGTCATCATGATGCTGCTGCCCGACACCGAGATCGCCGCGGTCTACGAGGCCGACGTGGCACCGAACCTGAGCGAGGGCGACGCCCTCTTCTTCGCCCACGGCTTCAACGTGCGCTTCGGGTACGTGAAGGCCCCCGAGGGCGTCGACGTGTGCCTGGCCGCTCCCAAGGGCCCGGGCCACCTGGTGCGGCGCACCTACACCGAGGGCGGCGGCGTGCCGTGCCTCATCGCCGTGGCCCAGGACGCCAGCGGCTCCGCTCGTGACCTGGCGCTCGCCTACGCCGACGCCATCGGCGGCACCCGCGCTGGCGTGATCGAGACCACCTTCGAGGAGGAGACCGAGACCGACCTCTTCGGCGAGCAGGTGGTGCTCTGCGGCGGGCTCACCGCCCTCGTGCAGGCCGGGTTCGAGACCCTCACCGAGGCCGGCTACCAGCCCGAGATGGCCTACTTCGAGTGCCTGCACGAGCTGAAGCTGATCGTCGACCTCATGTACGAGGAGGGGATCGCCGGCATGCGCTACTCGATCTCCACCACCGCCGAGTACGGCGACCTCACCCGTGGTCCCCGGGTGATCACCCCGGCGGTGAAGGCGGAGATGAAGCAGATCCTGGGCGAGATCACCTCGGGCCAGTTCGCCGAGGAGTTCGTGGGCGAGGTGCGCTCGGGCGGCGCCAACTTCGAGGCGCTGCGCAAGCGGGGTGCCGAGCACCAGATCGAGACCGTGGGCAAGGAGCTCCGCTCGATGATGCCGTGGATCTCGGCCGGCAAGAAGTCGGTGACCGAGATCTCCGGCGGCGACTGACCCGTCGTCCGGCTTCGGCCGGTTCGGGCGGCCCGCCCGGGGGCAGAATCGGTGATCTGGCGACCACCTCCGCACCCAGGGCGGGCTCTCCCGAGCGGGAGCTGCGCATCCGGCTGGCGCTCGGCGCGATCGTCGCCCTCGCCGGCTTCGGCGCGCTCTGGCGGCTGAGCCGACCCGACTGGAAGGTCGACGAATCGCTCGACGGCGCCTTCGCCTGGGAGGCGGTGCGCCACGGCACCTGGAGCCTGGAGGACGGCCACCCCGTCTTCGTCCGCTGGTTCCTCGGCGCCGGCCAGCTCGCGTTCGGGCAGGACCGGCTCGGCATCCGGATCGCGCCGGCGATCGCCTCGATCGCCGCCGTCGTGCTCCTCTACGTGGTCGGTCGAGCCCTCGCGGGGTGGCGCACCGGCCTGCTCGCGGCGGCGATGTGGGCCGTGCTGCCCCGGGCCCTCGTGCTCGGCCACGACGTGGTGGGCCCGCTGCGGGGCGACCGCTACGGCTACCTCGAGCCGTTCATGGTCGTCGTCCTGCTCGGCGCCACCCTCACCGGCTGGCGGTGGGTCCAGCGGGCGGCGTGGCCCCAGGCGCTGGCCACCGGTGTGCTGGTGGGCCTGGCCGCCGCGTTCAAGCCCACCGCGGTGGTGGTGCTCCTGCCGATCGTGGCCACCGCCGCGATCCGGCACCGGTCGCTCCGCACCGTCGGCCCCCAGGCGACCGCCATCGCCGGGCTCGCCGTCGCCACCTTCGTCGTCACCTACCTCCCGCTCGGCACCGACGCGCCGAGCCACATCGGCGAGCTGTTCCGCTACCAGCTCGACCACGCCCGCACCGGGCACGTGCTGGTGGTCGACGGCCAGGCCACCACCTCCCAGCCCCGCTGGGCGCACCTGCTCTACCAGTGGCGGGGGATGGGTCCGCTGGCGTGCCTCGGGCTGCTCGTGGGGTTCGCCGGCGCGGTCGCCGACCACCGTCGTCCCGCCACCCGCTACGTGGCCGCCATCTGGGCCACGCTGCTCGGCTTCCACGTGCTCTCGGCCGTGGCCCTGCCGCACTACTACCTGCTGTGGGCCCCCTTCTCGGTCCTGCTGGCCGCCATGGGCCTGGTCCACCTGCTCGCCCCGGTGCGGACACCCACCGTCCGAGCGCTCGGCGCAGCCGGGGTCGCGCTGCTCGCCGCGGCCGGCATCGTCGGTCTGGTCGACGTGGCCACGGTGGACCACGGCGACTACGGCCGGCTGGTGGCCGAGCTCGATCGACGGGGGATCGAGCCCACCGCCGTGCGCTACCAGGGCGAGGCCGTCGACCGGTACTTCCCGAACGCTCCGGCCGGACAGATCGGGTTCAGCGATCCGAACGCCCCGTTCGACCTGCTCGTGCTGGATCCCCGCGATGTCCCGATGCTCCCCGCTGGCGCGGCCGGAGCCGAGCGGGCCCGGGCGGCGGCGGCCGGCCTGGCCGAACACCGGATCGGGCGGTTGGAGGTGTGGTTCCGGGAGCAGCCGGCCGACGGACCCTAATCCCGACTTGATCAGTCGGGATTAGGCGCTACGCTGCGCGCCATGAGCAACGAATCCTGGGGTTTCGAGACCCGACAGATCCACGCCGGCCAGACGCCCGACTCCGCCACCGGCGCTCGGGCGGTGCCGATCTACCAGACCACCTCGTACCAGTTCAACAGCTCCGAGCACGCCGCCAACCTGTTCGCGCTGGCCGAGATCGGCAACATCTACACCCGGATCATGAACCCCACCCAGGGGGTGCTCGAGGCCCGCCTCGCCGCCCTCGAGGGCGCCACCGCCACCGCCGTGGGCCTGCCCGGCGCCCTCGCCGTGGCGTCGGGCCAGGCGGCCGAGACCCTCGCCGTGCTCAACCTGGCCGAGGCCGGCAGCCACATCGTCGCCTCCGCCTCGCTCTACGGCGGCACCTACAACCTGTTCCACTACACGTTCCCCAAGATCGGGATCGAGGTCACCTTCGTGGAGGACCCCGACGACCTCGACGCCTGGCGCGCCGCCGTGCGCCCGAACACCAAGGCGTTCTACGGCGAGAGCATCGGCAACCCGAAGAACGACTTCCTCGACATCCGCGCCGTGGCCGACGTGGCCCACGAGGTGGGGGTGCCCCTCATCATCGACAACACGGTGGCCAGCCCGTGGCTCATCCGCCCGTTCGAGCACGGCGCCGACATCGTGGTCCACTCGGCCACCAAGTTCATCGGCGGCCACGGCACGTCGATCGGCGGCGTGATCCTCGATGGCGGCTCGTTCGACTTCTCCGCCAACGACAGGTTCCCGGGCTTCACCGAGCCCGATCCGAGCTACCACGGCCTCCAGTTCTGGCCCGCCCTGGGCGCCGGCTCCTACATCATCAAGGCCCGCGTGCAGCTCTTGCGCGACATCGGCCCGGCCATCAGCCCGTTCAACTCGTTCCAGCTCCTCCAGGGCATCGAGACGCTCAGCCTCCGCATGGAGCGCCACAACGAGAACGCGGCCAAGGTGGCGGGCTACCTCGCCGACCACCCGCAGGTGGAGGCCGTGCGCTACGCCGGGCTCGACCCGTCGCCGTGGCACGACCGTGCCGCCGCGCTCACCGGTGGCAGGGGCTTTGGCTCCGTGCCCGCCTTCGTGATCGCCGGTGGCCGCGAGGCCGGCGCCCGGTTCGTGGAGGGTCTCACCCTCCACAGCCACGTGGCCAACATCGGCGACGTCCGCAGCCTCGCCATCCACCCGGCGTCCACCACCCACAGCCAGCTCACCGAGGTGGAGCAGGCCGCCTCGGGGGTGGAGGCCGGGCTGGTCCGCCTGTCGGTGGGCCTCGAGTCGATCGACGACATCATCGCCGACCTCGATCGGGGCTTCGCCGCCGCCACGTAGCCGCACGAGCCGGTTCCGAACCGACGAGGGGCGGGCCCGAGCCCGCCCCTCGTCGCGTCCGGCCCGCCGTCGCAACGGGACCGACGCCCAATCCGTCGGTCGCACCGCTCCGAACGTCCGTCACGTGGGGCTGCCCCCTGTGTCGGTACGGGAATACCTTGCGCATGCGATCGATCGGACCCTCCATGACCATCCAGTCGTCCCGAACCGTCCTGCTCGACTGCACGCCCCGGGAGGCGCTCGAACTGGTCCTCGACCTCGACGCCTACCGCACCGTCGACCCGAAGATCCGCCGCGTCACCCAGCGTCCAGAGCTGGACTCGGCCGGCTGGGGCACCGCCCGGATCGTCGGGTCGATCTGGCACCTGCCGCCGGCACCCGACGCGCACCTCGTGCACCTCGAGCGCTGGCATCGGCTCACCATCTGCGGGGCACCGGGCGTGCCCGCCCGCCTGCTGTTCTCGTTCACCGGCACGTTCGAGGCGGTCGAGGTCGACGAGGGCACCCGTCTCACCCACGCCTACGCCATCCGGTTCCGCCAGCCGCTGCGCGCGCTGTGCAGCAGCCGGATCCAGGGCTGGCTGGACCGCGACCTGGCCGACGAGCTGGTCCGCTTCCAGGGTCGCCTCGCCCTCGGCGCCCCGCGCGCGATCGCCTGACGCCGCCGGCCCGCGGCGGTCAGGCGGAGCGCAGCTCGGCCACCACGTGGTCGATGCAGCGGGTGAGCTGCGCCACGTCCTCGGCGTCGATGGCGGGGAACAGGGCCACCCGCAGCTGGTTGCGGCCGAGCTTGCGGTACGAGTCGGTGTCGACGATGCCGTTGGCTCGCAGGACCTTGGAGATCACCGTGGCGTCCACCGAGTCGTCGATGTCGATGGTGGCCACCACGTTGGAGCGCAGGGCGGGGTCGGTCACGTAGGGCGTGGCGTAGTCCGACCGCTCGGCCCAGCCGTAGATGATCTCGGCCGACCGGGCGCAGCGGCCCGACGAGAATCCCAGGCCGCCGTTCTGGTTGATCCACTCCATCTGGTGCACGGCCAGGAAGATCGTGGCGAGCGCCGGGGTGTTGTAGGTCTGGTCCTTGAGCGAGTTCTCCATGGCGATCTTGAGGTCGATCGACGCCGGGATCCACCGATCGCCGGTGGCCAGGCGCTCGATGCGCTCCATGGCGGCGGGCGAGACGGCGGCGATCCAGAGGCCGCCGTCGGAGCCGAGGCACTTCTGCGGGGCGAAGTAGTAGACGTCGGTCTCGCCGGCGTCGAAGCGCAGCCCGCCGGCGGCCGACGTGGCGTCGACGGCCACGAGGGCGCCGGCATCCGCGCCCTCGGGTCGCTTGATCTCGGTGGCCACGCCGGTTGAGGTCTCGTTGTGGGTGAGGGCGTAGAGGTCGACCCCCGCCTCGGCCTGCGCCGACGGGGCGGTGCCGGGGTCGCTCGAGATCACGGTGGGGTCGTCGAGGAACGGGGCCCGCCGGGTGCACTCGGCGAACTTGGAGGAGAACTCGCCGAAGCTCAGGTGCTGGCTCTTGCGCTCGACCAGGCCGAACGTGGCGGCATCCCAGAACACGGTGGTCCCGCCGTTGCCGAGGATCACCTCGTAGCCGTCGGGCAGGGCGAACAGCTCGGCCACGGCGTTGCGCAGCCGGCTGACCATGAACTTCACCGGGGCCTGGCGGTGGCTGGTGCCGAGGTAGCCCTCCTCGGCGGCCAGGGCCGCCACCGCCTCGGGGCGCACCTTGGAAGGACCGGACCCGAATCGACCGTCGGCGGGGAGGAGGTCGGCGGGGATGGTGATCGAGGGGGTACCGGTGCTCATGGGGCCAGTGTCGCAGCCCGCCCGGGGCCGGGGCGAAGCGGTACCGGCGGCCCGGCCGGCCCGCCCAACGGGCTTCGGGGCGGGGGAGGGGGCATGGCACGATGGCCCCATGGGTTCACGAGTCTCCGACCGCATCGCCGCCATCGCTCCCTCGGCCACCCTGGCCGTCGACGCCAAGGCCAAGGCCCTGAAGGCGGCCGGCGAGCCGGTCATCGGCTTCGGGGCCGGCGAGCCCGACTTCGCCACACCCGACCACATCGTGGCGGCGGCCGCCGCCGCCTGCGCGGACGTCAAGAACCACCGCTACACGCCCGCCGGCGGCCTTCCGGAGCTGAAGGAGGCGATCGTCGACAAGACGGCGCGCGACTCCGGCTACGCCATCGACGCCGGCCAGGTGCTGGTGACCAACGGCGGCAAGCACGCCGTCGCCAACGCCTGCGCCACGCTGCTCGACCCGGGCGACGAGGTGCTGCTCCCGGCGCCGTACTGGACCACCTATCCCGAGCCGATCCGTCGGGCCGGGGCGGTGCCGGTGGAGCTGCCCACCGACGAGGGCACCGGCTTCCGGGTCACCGTGGACCAGCTCGAGAAGGCCCGCACCCCCAAGACCAAGGCGCTGGTGTTCGTGTCGCCGTCGAACCCCACGGGGGCGGTCTACCCGCGCGACGAGGTGGAGGAGATCGGCCGCTGGGCCGTGGAGCACGGGATCTGGGTGATCACCGACGAGATCTACGAGCACCTCACCTACGGCGACAGCGAGTTCCACTCGATGCCCACGCTCGTGCCCGAGCTGGCCGACCGCTGCATCGTGCTCAACGGCGTGGCCAAGACCTACGCCATGACCGGCTGGCGCGTGGGGTGGATGATCGCCCCGCCCGACATCACCAAGGCCGCCACCAACCTCCAGAGCCACGAGACGTCGAACGTGGCCAACGTCTGCCAGCGCGCCGCCATCGCTGCGCTCACCGGCGGGCTCGACGACGTCGCCCGCTTCCGCGAGTCGTTCGACCGTCGCCGGCAGAACATGTACGAGGCGCTCAACGCGATCGATGGCGTGACCTGCCTCGACCCGCAGGGCGCGTTCTACGCGTTCCCCTCGTTCAAGGCGGTGCTCCAGCGCAAGGTGGCGGGGCACGAGGTGCGCACCACCCTCGAGCTGGCCGACCTCATCCTCGAGGAGGCCAAGGTGGCGATCGTGCCCGGGGAGGCCTTCGCCGCGCCGGGCTACGCCCGCCTGTCGTTCGCCCTCGGCGACGACGACCTGGGTGAGGGCATCCAGCGCATCGCCGACCTGCTGGCCCGCTGAGCGGCTGAGCGGCTGAGCGGCTGAGGCGGCGACCGGTGGGGGCGGGGGCGACGCCGATGGACGGGCTCGAGGACGCCGGGTGGTGGCGCGCCCGCCAGGACGACTTCCTCGCCGACGCCACCCGACGGCTCGTGCCGTCGTCGCCCATCAACGTGATCGACCACCTCGAGCGGGCCCGGCGCGACCCGTCCTTCGCCGTCGATTGGGACGCGGTGGACGACGTCGCCCTGGCCCGCTGGACGGTGCGCATCGACGGGTGGCTCGACTGCGCCGACTTCGACGTCCTGCGCCTGCTCACGATCCACCGTGGCTATCGTTCGGCCCTGCCCGAACGGGTGGCGGCCCTGCTCGAGGACCGCTTCGTCGGGTTCCGGTACTGGTACACCGACCCGGTGGCCCTGCCCGACGGCGTGGTCGACGAGCGCTGGTACTGGTCGGAGAACCACCGGCTGATCTTCCACACGTGCGAGCTGCTGGCCGGTGAGGCCTTCCCGACGGCTCGCTTCGCCGTGACCGGGATGACCGGCGCCGAGCACCGGGATCGGGCCGCCGCCCGGCTGCACGCCTGGTTCGACGAGAAGGCCACCGATGGGTTCAGCGAGTGGCACTCCGACGTGTACTACGCCAAGGACCTGGCGCCGCTGGTGACGCTGGCCGAGTTCGCCGACGATGCAGCGCTCGCCGAGCGGGCCGCCGCGTTCCTCGACCTGGTGCTCTACGACCTGGCCCTGCACCACCACCGGGGCAACGTCGGGTGCACCCACGGCCGGTCGTACATGAAGGACAAGTCCCGGGCGTCGGACCAACCTGTGTTCGGGGCGATGAAGCTGTGCTTCGACGCCACCGACGAGCCGTGGCCCGCCGACGACGGCGACCACCGGGACCTGCTGCCGTTGAACGAGTCGGCCTCGCTGCTGGCCCGGGCGCAGCGGTACCGACCGCCCGCGATCCTGCGCCGGGTGGCCACGTCGGACCGCGAGGTGACCGACCACGAGCACATGGGGATGCCGATCGACCCGTCGGGCCCGGTGGTTCCCGACCCGGTGCGGACCGACGGCCGGTCCTACACCGATCCCGAGCTGGTGCCGTTCTGGTGGGATCGCAGCGCGCTCACGCCGTGGCAGCTCCTCCCGCTCACCGTCGCCACGCTCGACCGCCACCGGCTCTGGGACGCCAACCTGTTCGCCCTGTTCAAGGTGGTGCGCGACGCGGTGGGCGGCGACCTGGGGATCATGCAGCAGCTGGCCGCCGACCTGCACCCCATGGTGAACGCCGGCCTCCTCGAGGAGGTGTTCACCGCCACGTGGCGCAACGGGCACGGGCTCCTGTCGAGCGCCCTGGCGTACCGGCCCGGCGCCGCCGGGTTCCAGCACCATGCCTGGCAGGCCACCCTCGACGAGCGGGCCGTGGTGTTCACCACCCACCCCGGCAACCCGCCCTCCGCGAACGCCGGCGACTACCTGGACCACGACCGGTACTGGACCGGCAGCGCCACGTTGCCGTGCGTGGTCCAGCACGGCCGGGTGGCGATCGTGCGCTACGAGCCCGCCTTCGCCTGCCCCACCGACGACCTGCTCGCCCCGTTCGCCTACGAGCCGTGCACCCACGCCTTCTTCCCCTCGGAGCACTTCGACGAGGTCCGCTCGTCGGGGCACTGGACCGTCGGTCGGCGCCGGGGCGCGTTCGTGGCGCTGTGGTCGTGGCGCGAGCCGGCGTGGCGGATCCACGACCCGGCCGAGGTGTTCACCAACGGCCTGGTGGAGCCGTTCGACCTGGTGGCCGAGGGCGGCGCCGACGACGTCTGGATCTGCGAGCTGGGCGACGTGGACCGGTGGGGGTCATTCGACGCGTTCTGCTCGGCCGTGGAGGCGGCGTCGGTGGAGGTGGACGATCCGGCTTGGGCGGGCGACGGGCCGCACCCGGGCTTCTCGGTGCGGTACGCGTCGCCCGCGGAGGGGGTGGTGGCGTCGTCGCCGTCGGTGCCGCTCTCGCTGGACGGGGTCGAGGTGTCGATCCGGGACCGTTCGCGGTTCCGCAACCCGTACACGGCGGTGGGCGAGGGGGCCACCACCGTCCCGATCGCCCACGACGTCGGGCGCTGGGTGCTGGACCTCGCCGCCGGCCGGCGAGGCCCCACCTGATCGCTGGTAGACCGGCCCCATGACCGAGCACCTGCCCGAGGTCGCCCACGGGGCCTGGCCGTCGCCCATCACCGCTGCCCGGTTGGTGGAGGGGGCCGCCGGGGTGGGGGAGGTGCGCTGCGACGGCACCGACGTCTGGTGGGCCGAGCAGCGGCCCGCCGAGGGCGGCCGGTACCAGCTCGTGCGCTGCTCCTCCGGTGGGCAGCGCCACGACCTGTTCCCGGCGTGGGACCCCGACGGTGGTGGTGGCCCGGCGTGGAACGCGCGCACGGCGGTGCTCGAGTACGGCGGTGGGGCCTGGGCGGTGCGAGACCGGGTGGTCGTGTTCGCCAACTGGGCCGACCAGCGGCTCTACCGGGTGGACCCCGGGGCCGAGCCGGTGGCGATCACGCCGG
>JAHBSN010000475.1 GCA_019639095.1 Actinomycetota bacterium | reverse complement strand
TCGCCGTGCCGGTGTGGTTCACCTCTTGGCACCGCGGCCGCGTCAGCGCCCGCTTCGCCGGCCCGTCCCCCTCCGCCGCCTGACCCCTCCCGTCCAACGTCCGCCCCTGCACCACAGGAGATCCCGATGAGCACCACCACCCCCGCCCCGCCGTTCCACCTCACCGGCGGCTACGCCCCGGTGGTCGACGAGACCACCACGACCGACCTCGCCATCACCGGCCGCCTCCCCGAGGCCCTCGCCGGCTCGTTCCTGCGCACCGGCCCCAACCCACGCTCGGGCTCGTCGCCGCACTGGTTCCTGGGCGACGGCATGGTGCACGGCGTGCGCCTGGAGGGCGGTCGGGCCGTGGGCTACCGCAACCGCTACGTGCGCACCGCCAGCTTCGAGGGCCGGGCGTCCACCTTCGACCAGGAGGGTCGGCGCGACCTCACCGCCAGCACCGCCAACACCCACGTGATCCGCCACGCCGGTCGGATCCTGGCCCTCGAGGAGGCGGGGCTCCCCTACGAGCTCACCGACGACCTCGACACGGTGGGCCCCGTGGACTTCGGCGGTCGCCTGGCAACCGCCATGACCGCCCACCCGAAGATCTGCCCCACCACCGGCGAGCTCCACGGCTTCGGGTACGGCTGGGCGCCGCCGTTCCTCACGTACCACGTGGTGGACGCCACCGGCCGGCTCACCGTGTCCCGGGAGGTCGAGGTGCCCGGCCCCACCATGGCCCACGACTTCAACCTCACCGAGCGGTTCGTGGTGTTCATGGACCTGCCGGCGGTGTTCGACCTGGAGCGGGCGATGCAGGGAACCATGCCCTACCGCTGGGACCCGTCCTACGGCGCCCGGCTCGGCGTGCTGCGCCGAGACGACCCGCACGGCGAGGTCCGGTGGTTCGAGGTGGAGCCCTGCTACGTGTTCCACCCCGTCAACGCCCACGACGACGGGCGCACGATCACCATCGACGTGGTCCGCCACCCCGAGCTGTGGGTTGCGGACGCCGCACCCGCCACCCTGTGGCGCTGGCAGATCGACCTTGTCACCGGCGCCGTGACCGAGCGCCAGCTCGACGACCGCCCGTGCGAGTTCCCCCGGGTGGACGACCGCCTGGTGGGGATGGACGCCCGCGTCGCCTGGACCACCACCATGCCCCGGCCCGAGACGCCCACGAGCTCCGGTGCGATCACGGTGCACGACCTGCACGGCGAGACATCGGTGACCCACGAGCTCGCCCCGGGGCGCATCCCCGGCGAAGCCGTGTTCGCCCCGGCCGACGACCGCCCCGGCGGCCCCGGCTGGCTGCTCGCCTACGTCCACGACGCCGTTCGGGGCGCGAGCGACGTGATCGTGCTCGACGTGGAGCACCCCGCCGACGACCCCGTGGCCGTGGTCGGCCTCCCCGTGCGGGTCCCCCGCGGCTTCCACGGCTCCTGGCTCGCCGATTGACGACCTCACCGTTCGACGCCGAGCGGAGCCCTCAGGACTCACGCCCTCGGCCCACCACGCGATGCAGCCGGATCGACGCCGCCA
>JAHBSN010000474.1 GCA_019639095.1 Actinomycetota bacterium | reverse complement strand
GGCCAGCGCCAGTCCGGCTCCTTCAGCCTCAACACCGACCCCAGCCCACTGAACCCGCGACGCGTTGGATCCGACAGGTCACCGGGTCGAGTGGGGCATGACCGCCTTCTTCTCCCAAATCACCCGCTGACCGCGTGCGGCGAGCGGCAGGATCGGGCCCATGGCCAAGACCACGCTGTACCGACCGGTCGGGCAACCGGAGCTGGACCTGATCGAGGCGTCGGGCTGGCGACGGTTCCCGCCCCGGCTCGACTGGCAGCCGATCTTCTACCCGGTGCTCTCCGAGGCCTACGCCACGCGCATCGCCAGCGAGTGGAACACCAAGGACGAGGCCAACGGCTCGGTGGGCTACGTGCTGCGGTTCGAGGTCGACTCGGCGTACCTCGCCGCGCACGAGGTGCACGAGGCTGGAGGCCGTGACCTGCTCGAGTACTGGATCCCTGCCGAGGAGCTCGACGAGTTCAACGACCACATCGTCGGCCCCATCGAGGTGATCGCCGAGCACCGGGGGGAGTCACCCGACCTGGTTCGCTAGCCACGCCGAGGCAGGAGCGGCGATGCCGCTCGACGCGGCACGAGCGCACGAGCCTCGGCGGGGCGACGGAGGAGTGGCCCAAGGCTCGTGCGGCAGGGCCGCCACGAGCGGCAGCAACGCACACACCTGGGCGCTTTCGGGTCCCGCGATCGGCCCGATCTCTCCCGCCAACACCAAAGTACACGGGGGTGGGGGGCTTGCCGCAAGCGACCGAAACGTGCTGACACTGCTCGTCCACGAGCGGCCCCAGGGGTCGGCAGGGATGTGCAGCGGATGACGGACTACGTGCTCAGGCTCGACGAGGTGGACGAGACGATGGCGCCGACCGTCGGCGGGAAGGGCGCCGGGCTCGGCGAGCTGCTCCGGGTCGACGGCGTGCGCGTGCCGGCCGGGTTCTGCGTGACCACCGTCGCGTTCCGCAGGGCGGTGGGCACCGACCCCGAGATCGAGCGGCGGATCCGGGAGCTGGGCGACCACGACGCCGACGCGCACGACGGCCGCGCCGCCGAGCTCCGCCGGGCGATCGAGGCGATCCAGGTGCCGGCCGACCTCGCCGAGGCCATCACCTCGGCCGTCGACGCCCTCGGCTCGACCACGCCGCTCGCCGTCCGGTCCAGCGCCACGGCCGAGGACCTGCCCACGGCGTCCTTCGCCGGGCAGCAGGACTCGTTCCTCGGCATCGTCGGCGCGGAGGAGGTGCTCCACCACGTCGTGCGCTGCTGGGCCTCGCTGTTCACCGACCGAGCCGTGGCCTACCGGGCGCGCAACGGCATCGACCACCGCCACGTCGCCATGGCCGTGGTGGTGCAGGAGCTCGTGGCCGCCGACGCCTCTGGCGTGGCGTTCACCGCCCACCCGATCACGGGGAACCGGCGGGTCGTGGCCATCGAGGCCACCGCCGCCCTGGGTGATGCCCTGGTGTCAGGGCTCGTGGACCCCGCCCGCTACGAGGTGCGCGGGGGCGAGCTCGTGGCCGGCAACGGTGGCGTGCTCGCCGACGCCCAGGTGCTCGAG
>JAHBSN010000473.1 GCA_019639095.1 Actinomycetota bacterium | reverse complement strand
TCGTTCACGAGCCGCATGGCCCGGCCGGCCAGGTCGGCGCGGACGTTCCACTCGGGCGATCCCGGTGCGGTGTCGGGCCGGCAGCGGCGACAGGCGCGGAAGCCCTCGTGCTGGGCGGCGGCGGCCGTGGGGTAGTAGCGCAGGTTCCGCCGCTTGGGCGTGGTGGCCGGGCAGCTCGGACGGCAGTAGATGCCGGTGGAGGTCACCCCGACGAAGAACCAGCCGTCGAAGCGGGCATCGCGGCTGCTGACCGCCCGGTAGCACCGCTCCTCGTCCTGGATCACGGACCCATGGTGGCGGGCGGCCGACCCCATGGCTAGCGGGAATCGGACGGCGCAACCCGGCCGCTTCGGCGGCGGGCGAAACCATCCTCCGGGTCCGCTCGGCCGGGTCGTACCGTTGGTCTCCATGATCGAGGACGAACCCAAGACCGGGCCGGCCGACGTCTCCCGCACCCTCACCGACGCCATGGAGCGCGCCGGCGTGCACCCGGCCTACGTCTACGCCGTGCGCGCGTGCGGGTTCGTGTACACCCAGGAGAACGCCCACACCCTCACCGCCGACCAGCGCAGCCGGTGGGATGCGGCGCTCGACCGGTGGTTCCTCGACCACCCCGACGACCCCGAGGGCACCACCGGCGGCTGAGTTGGGGAACGGGCGTTCGCTCCCGTAGGATCGGCGGGTCGAACGGGCCGGTCCGCCGCCCCGATCGGACAGCGATCTCGAGAGGGGACGCCGCGAGGCGGACCCGAGGCCCAGATCGGGCCCGCCGGTGCGAACCGGCAGGAGCGGGAGATGGCTGTCGCCCTCGACCTCGGTCGAGGCCCCGCCCCTGCCACCGAGATCCGTGCCGTGATGGCACGCAGGAGACCACGCACCATGACCACCACCTTCGCCACGCTCGGCGTCCCCGACGCGATCGCGCGCACCCTCGCCGACCGCGGGATCGACGAGCCCTTCCCCATCCAGGCCGCCACCATCCCCGACGCGCTCGCCGGCCGGGACCTGTGCGGCAAGGCGCCCACCGGGTCGGGCAAGACCATCGCGTTCGGCATCCCGATGGTGAGCCGGGTCACCCGCTCGGCGCCCAAGCGGCCGAAGGGCCTGGTGCTCGCACCCACGCGCGAGCTCGCGCTGCAGGTGGCCGACGAGCTCACCCTCCTCGGCGACCTCCGCGTCCTGGCCGTCTACGGCGGAGCCGGCATCGAGCCCCAGATCAAGGCGCTGCGGGCGGGCGTCGACATCGTGGTGGCCTGCCCGGGCCGCCTGCTCGACGTGATCGCCCGCGGAGCGTGCGACCTGCGCGACGTCGGCTTCGCGGTGGTCGACGAGGCCGACCGCATGGCCGACATGGGGTTCCTGCCCGACGTGCGCCGCATCCTCGACCAGACCAACGCCAAGCGCCAGACCCTGCTGTTCTCGGCCACGCTCGACGGCGCCGTCGACGCGCTGGTGCGCGACTACCAGCGGCATCCCGTGGTGCACGAGGTGGACGACGAGGAGTCGGGCGAGGTCGTGCACCACTTCTGGCTGAGCGAGCGCCAGGGGCGGG
>JAHBSN010000472.1 GCA_019639095.1 Actinomycetota bacterium | reverse complement strand
CGGGGTAGATGCCGAAGAGCTCGCCGCGGCGCAGCACCCGCTCGGCGGCGCTGAGGGCCCGCTCGGCGGCGTCGCCGCCCTCGCGGTCGATCGGGATCATGCCCAGCGCCGGGAAGATGTGCTTGGTCTTCCAGCTGTCCATGTACTCGGCCTTGCCCACGTAGGTGACCCGCCGCGGCAGCAGCGCCGGCACGAAGAACGAGTCCAGCACCGAGGTGTGGTTCGGGCACAGGATGGCGCCGCCGGTGGCCGGGACGTTCTCGGCGCCCTGCAGGTCGAAGCGCCACGAGAGCCGGAAGAGGGGCGTGAGGATGGCCTTGGCGACCGGATAGAGCTTGCCGACGTCGTCAGTCGCCATGCGCCGCATCATGCCGCACGGGGGAGCCGCCCGCGGCGCGTTCGGGACGACGGGGTCAGGCGGAGGTGTCGACGCCGAGCAGCGCCGCCGCCCGGCTCACGCCGAGGCCCGCGTCGGCGGCGGCGTCGATGGCGGCCACCGCCGCGGGGGTGTCGAGGTCGTCGTCGAGCGCGGTGCGGGCCTCGAGGAGGGCGCCGCTCCCCTCCCCCGCCGCGACCCAGCGCTCGAGGCGGGCGGCGGCGGCGGGAACCAGGTCGTCGTGCCACTCCCAGGGGGTGCGGTAGTGGTTGGCCACGGCCACCAGGCGGATGGCTCGGGGGTCCCACTCCTTGCGCAGCTCGCTCACGAACACCAGGTTGCCGAGCGACTTCGACATCTTCTCGCCGTCCATCCGGACCATGGCCTGGTGCATCCAATGGCGCACGAACGGCTCGCCTGTGGCGGCCTCGGATTGGGCCGACTCGCACTCGTGGTGCGGGAAGATGAGGTCGGCGCCGCCGCCGTGGAGGTCGATCGTGGTGCCGAGCTCGCGCAGGGCCAGGGCGGAGCACTCGATGTGCCAACCGGGCCGGCCCGGACCCCAGAGCGACTCCCAGTGGGGCTCGTCGGGCGCCGATGGCTGCCACAGCACGAAGTCGAGCGGGTCGCGCTTGTTGGGGTCGTCGGGGTTGCCCCCGCGCTCGGCGGCGTAGCGCAGCATGTCGTCGCGGCCGTAGTGGCTGATCTCGCCGAACGTGGGCCACGAGCCCACGTCGAAGTACACGGCGCCGCCCGCCTCGTAGGCGTGGCCGCGGTCGAGCACCATGCCGATGAAGCCGCGGATGTCGGCGATGGCCGAGGTGGCCCGCGGCTCGCTCCACGACGGCAGGAGCCCGAGGGCCTCGATGTCGGCGTCGAACCGGGCGATCTCCCCCGCTGCCAGGTCGAGGTAGTGGACGCCGAGCTCGCGCGCCTTGCCGAGCAGGCTGTCGTCGACGTCGGTGATGTTCCGCACGCAGCGGGTCTCGTGGCCGCGGTCGCGCAGGCGGCGCTGGAGCACGTCGTAGGTGAGGTAGGTGGCCGCGTGGCCGAAGTGGGTGGCGTCGTACGGGGTGATCCCGCACGTGTACATGGTGACCACCTCGCCGGGCTCGAACGGGACCACCGCCTGGCGCGCCGTGTCGTAGAGGCGCATCGGACCGGCCGGCTGCAGCGGGTCGGGGCT
>JAHBSN010000471.1 GCA_019639095.1 Actinomycetota bacterium | reverse complement strand
TCAGATGCGAATGTACCGCGACCGGCGCCGCCCCACCTTCACGCGGATCTGGCCATGGGTTCGGGTGTGCGGGCTTGCTGCCGACGTGGTTCGGGTCGCAAGAGAGACCGCGTCAACCAGGCACCGGCACCCACGCCCGGATGCGTCGGGCCAGCTCGGCGAGGTCCTCGCCGGCATCGACGGCGATCCCCCACAGTCCGACGCCCTCCCTCCTTCGAACCAGGACCGAACCCTCACGGCTCCAGCGGGGTCAGCGCCAGGCGAGGTCGTCGAGGAACCCGACCACGATGTCGACCGTGGTGTGCGGGTTGTCCCCTGCGGCCAGGTGGCCGGCGTCGGCCACCAGGGCCACGCGCCCGTTCGGGACGAGGTCCACCAGGTCCGCGGCGCCGTCCTCGGACAGGACGTCGCTGTGCTCGCCCCGCAGCACGAGCACCGGGCACCGGATCCGGCGCGCCGCCTCCTCCACCCCGGACATCACGAGCTGGAGGTTGTCGGCCACGTGCGGCACGTCGGCGCCGGACTCGCGGTGCTCGCGCATCCGCCGGCCCACGGCGTGCTTCCACTCCCATCGACCGTCCGGGCGCTGGCGCAGGTTCCGGGTCAGCGACTCCACCCGCGGCGCCTTGCGGCGGGGCAGGTACTCGGCGATGGCGGCGGCCGCCTCCTCGAGCGACGCGAAGCTCTCGTGGGCGCTCATGAAGTCGACGATCTTGCGGACGCCCTCGGCCTCGAGCTTGTGGGCCACGTCGATCAACGCCAGTCCGGCCACCCGCTCGGGCGCCTGGTCGGCCAGCGTGATCCCGGTCATGCCGCCGAGCGATGCGCCCACCAGCACCACCCGGTCGAGGCCGAACTCGTCGAGCAGCGCCGGCATGGTCTCGGCGATGCCGATGTGGAGCGGGCCGCCCGGTGACATGGGCGCGGTCGACGACGGATCCGAGTCGCCGTGGCTCGGGAGATCGGGGGCGAGCACGTGGGCCCGGTCGGCCAGGGCGGCGCCAAGCTCCTCGAACATGTAGGCGGTCTGCCCACCTCCGTGCAGGCACAGCACCCCCGGCAGCCCGCGGTGCCCCCACTCCAGGTAGTGCACCTGCCGGCCCTCAACCAGCACGAAGCCACTTCGGCCTCGCTTGGGGACGTCGTGGCGGGGGACGGTGCTCATGTCACCTCGGAGCGGAGCAGCGGGCGGGTGGCGCGAGGCAGGTTACGTCGACCGCGCGGCCACGCCACCACCCGATCTGACATCGGTGTCAGGTATACGCTCCGCCCGTGAACGGAGCCACCGCATGAGAGCCCTGCAGTTCCTCGCCGATCCAGAGCCGTGGCCCGAGCCGCTCCCCGACGACGCCCCCGAGCTGCTCAAGCACCTCGCCACCACCCCGATGGCGCTGCTCGAGCTGCCCGACCCGCCGCTTCTGGGCGACGACTGGATGGTGCTTCGCAACCGCCTCACCGGCATCTGCGGGTCGGACTCCAAGCAGGTCCTGATGGACTTCGACGGCTCGGCCGACAACCTGATGACCGCGTTCATCTCGTTCCCCCAGGTCCTCGGCCACGAGGTGGTC
>JAHBSN010000470.1 GCA_019639095.1 Actinomycetota bacterium | reverse complement strand
GGCGGCGAGACTGCCACTTGACCGAGCGGTCTAGAAGATCATCGGCTCCACGGGGCCGGAAGGGGAAGAAGCCACCATGGCCACCGCAGTCATCGTCGACGCCGTCCGCACCGCCGGCGGCAAGCGCTACGGCAAGCTCTCGGGCTGGCACGCCGCCGACCTCGCCGCCGAGACGCTCAAGGCGCTCGCCGAGCGCAACAACCTCGATCCCGCCCTCGTGGAGGACGTGATCATGGGGTGCGTCATGCAGGTCGGGAACCAGTCGGTCAACGTCGGCCGCTCGGCCGTGCTCGCCGCCGGCTGGCCCGACACCGTGCCCGCCACCACCATCGACCGCCAGTGCGGCTCGTCGCAGCAGTCGGCCCACTTCGCCGCCCAGGGCGTGATCGCCGGGGCCTACGACATCGTGGTCGCCGCCGGCGTCGAGGTCATGTCCACCACCCCCATGGGCGCCTCGGTCACGCCGGGCAGCTTCCCGATGGGCCCCAAGGTCATGGAGCGCTACGCCCCGGTGGGCGGCGTGGTCATGCAGGGCACCTCGGCCGAGATCATCGCCAACAAGTGGGACATCTCCCGTGAGGCCATGGACGCCTACTCGGTGCAGAGCCACCAGCGCGCCGCCCAGGCCACCGCCGAGGGCCGCTTCGACAACGAGATCATCCCGGTCCTCGAGAAGCGCTTCGACCGCGAGACGGGCTCGATCATCGAGGGCACGGAGCTGGTCACCGCCGATGAGGGCATCCGCCCCGACTCCAGCCTCGAGTCGCTGGCCAAGCTCAAGCCGGCGTTCGACCCCGAGAACGGCCGCGTCACCGCCGGCAACTCCAGCCAGATCACCGACGGCGCCTCCGCCATGCTCATCATGAGCGAGGAGAAGGCCAAGGAGCTCGGCCTGAAGCCGCGGGCCCGCTTCCACGCCTTCGCCGTCACCGGCGTCGACCCGATCGAGATGCTCACCGGACCCATCCCGGCCACGGCCATGGTCCTGAAGAAGGCCGGCATGACGCTGGACCAGATGGACCTGGTGGAGATCAACGAGGCCTTCGCCTCGGTGGTCCTCGCCTGGGAGAAGGAGTACTCGCCCGACATGAGCAAGGTGAACGTGAACGGCGGCGCCATCGCCCTCGGCCACCCGCTCGGCTGCTCGGGCGCCAAGCTCATGGCCACGCTGCTCAACGAGCTCGAGCGCAGCGGCGGCCGCTGGGGCCTCCAGACGATGTGCGAGGGCGCCGGCATGGCCAACGCCACCATCATCGAGCGGCTGGACTAGCGGGAGCGGCCGCCCAGCCCGCCGTTACGGCTGGGCGGCTCGCTCTCCCCACCGTCTCCAGCCCCGAGCGCACCTGCGCTCCACGATCGCGACGGTCAGGAGCCGGTGGCGGCGCCGATCGTCACCGGTGGGTTGATGCTCTCGCGGCCCTGAGACCAGAGGTAGTACTCGTCAGAGGCGATGAGCGCTGCTGCGAGCAGCTTGTCGTCCTCGGTGGTGAAGCGCTGTGCCCAGATCTCACGTTCGGTGGCGGTGGCGGAGCGACGCAGAAACCGGACGTGGAGCTGATCGGCGCGACGGGCGTTCGATT
>JAHBSN010000047.1 GCA_019639095.1 Actinomycetota bacterium | reverse complement strand
GACGTTGCCAGGGTCGAGGACCGCACCTTCATCTGTTCTGAGGAGGAGGCGGACGCCGGCCCGACCAACAACTGGAAGGCCCCGGCGGAGATGCGCGAGATCCTCCGTCCGCTGTTCGACGGAGCCATGGCCGGACGCACCATGTACGTCGTCCCCTTCAGCATGGGCCCGCTCGGCAGCCACATCGCCGAGCTCGGCGTCGAGATCACCGACTCTGCCTACGTCGTGCTCAACATGCGGATCATGACGCGCATGGGCAAGGCCGCCCTCGACCTGATCGGCGACGACGGCGACTTCGTGCCGGCGATCCACAGCGTCGGTGCACCCCTGGCTGACGGCGAGCAGGACGTCGCCTGGCCGTGCAGCGACACCAAGTACATCGTCCAGTTCCCCGAGACCCGCGAGATCTGGTCGTACGGCTCGGGCTACGGCGGCAACGCGCTGCTCGGCAAGAAGTGCTTCGCCCTGCGCATCGCGTCCACCATGGCCCGGGACCAGGGCTGGATGGCCGAGCACATGCTCATCGTCGGCCTCACCAACCCCGAGGGCGTGAAGCGCTACGTGGCGGCGGCGTTCCCCTCCGCCTGCGGCAAGACCAACATGGCCATGATGGTTCCCACCCTGCCGGGCTGGAAGGTCGAGACCATCGGCGACGACATCGCCTGGATGAAGTTCGGCGACGACGGCCGCCTCTACGCCATCAACCCCGAGGCCGGCTTCTTCGGCGTGGCCCCCGGCACCGGCGAGAAGACCAACCACAACGCGCTGAAGAGCTGCGAGGCCAACTCCATCTTCACCAACGTCGCCAAGACCGACGAGGGCGACATCTGGTGGGAGGGGCTCACCGACGAGCCCCCGGCGCACCTCACCGACTGGAAGGGCAACGACTGGACGCCCGCCTCCGACGCCCCCGCGGCCCACCCCAACGCCCGCTTCACCGCCCCGGCGTCGCAGTGCCCGTCCATCGATCCCGCCTGGGAGGACCCGGCCGGCGTGCCGATCTCGGCCATCCTGTTCGGCGGCCGCCGCGCCACCAACGTCCCGCTCGTGACCGAGGCGTTCGACTGGCAGCACGGCACCTTCCTCGGCTCGATCATGAGCTCCGAGAAGACCGCCGCCGCCGCCGGCGCCATCGGCCAGGTCCGCTTCGACCCCTTCGCCATGCTGCCCTTCATGGGCTACAACGCCGGCGACTACATGAAGCACTGGCTCGACATCGGCAAGGCCACCGACGCCGACAAGCTCCCGCGGGTCTTCTGGGTCAACTGGTTCCGCAAGGGCGACGACGGCTCGTTCCTCTGGCCCGGCTTCGGCGAGAACAGCCGCGTGCTCAAGTGGGTGCTCGAGCGCATCGAGGGCTCGGTCGACGCGGTCGACACGGCCATCGGGCGCGTCCCCACCGCCGACGGCATCGACCTCGACGGCCTCGACGTCCCCGCCGAGGTCCTCGACCAGCTGCTCAAGGTGGACAACGAGGCCTGGCGGGGCGAGATCCCGCTGATCGAGGACCACTTCACCTCCATCGGCGAGCGCCTGCCCGGTGAGATGGCCGACGAGCTCCGCGAGCTCGAGAAGCGTCTCGCCAACTGATCCGGAGCCAGCCATGGCGGTCGCCGCGTACATCCTGATCCAGACCGAGGTCGGCAAGGCGGCCACGGTGGCCCACGAGGTGCGCCAGATCCCGGGCGTGGTGGCCGCCGACGACGTGACCGGGCCCTACGACGTGGTGGTCCGCGTCTCGGCCGAGAGCATGGACGACCTCGGCCGGCTGGTGGTGAGCCGCGTGCAGATGCTCGACGGCATCACCAAGACCACCACCATGCCCGTCGTCAACCTCTAGCGCGGGTCCCGACGCACCCCGTGCTGGCGGGCCTGCCGGGTACTGGCATCACGTGTTGCGGTCTGGTTACAGTCGTTACCGTTCGCGCGTTGCGGTGCCGATGGTGTCCCGACGCTGACCCCACCTTGGAGCCTGCCCGCACCGTGAAGTCCCGCCGCATCGCACCGTTCACCGCCTCGATCCTGGCCACCGTGGTGGCCGTGGCCCTCGGAGCCTGCCAGCCGGTGCCGCCGCCCAAGGCCTACCCGACCACGACCACCACCACGACCACCACCGTGGTCGACGGCCCGGTCCTGCCGGGCGAGGAGGGCGAGGCCGCGGTGGCCGCCGCCCGCACGCAGCTGGGCCAGCCCTACAAGTCCGGCGGCGAGTCCCGGGCCGAGGGCGGGTTCGACTGCTCGGGCCTCACCTACTTCGCCTGGAAGTCCGCCGGGGTCGTCCTGCCCCGCAGCTCGGCCGCCCAGTACGCCGGCACCACGCGCATCAAGAAGGCCGACCTCGCCCCCGGCGACCTCGTCTTCTACAGCGCTTCGGGCCCCCGGGGCCGGGTGAGCCACGTGGCGCTCTACGCCGGCGACGACACGATCATCCAGGCTCGCAAGCCCGGGATCGCCCTGCGCGAGGACAAGCTGTCCACCTACTGGACCAAGAACCTCGTGGGCTACGGCCGGGTCAAGATCCCCGCCACCAAGCCCGCCGCCTGACCCACCCCGCCACCCCGGCCGGTCGCCTCAATCGGGCAGGTCGAGCTCTCGGCGCGGATCGGTGGGATCGAAGATGAGCGCACCTGGGCGAACAGCTTCGGATCGGTCGTCGAGACGAGCGACGCCGAGCAGTAGCCGTCGGTGGCCGCGCAGTCGACCTTCGTCCCGTCGGCCGCCTCGAAGCTGATGTTCACGCTCAGGGTGGCCTCGAGCTTCCCCGACGGATCCACCGCGGCGGTCACCACCTTCCGCTCGTTGCAGGCCCGATCCAGCCCGGTGGTGAGCGTCCGGTCGCTCAGGCAGAGCCCGAGCTCGACCTCGCTGCCGGCGGGGAAGTCCGAGCTGGTGAGGACGGTCTCACCGCCGTCGAAGAGCTGGACGGCGGGGTCGGCGGTCACCGATGCCGTGGCCCGCACCGTGGTGGTGGTGCGTGGGAGCTCGGTGGTGGTGACCGTGCTGCCGCGCTGGATCGCATCGGTGCCGATGTGGAAGGCCAGGGCGAGCCCGCCGAGGACCGCCACGGACGACACGACGATGCACCCCACCGGCCCCTGCCTGCGCACGGGAAGAATGTAGCGATCCCGCTCCGACCGGCGCGACCATCGGGCTCCTAGTGCGGGCCCACCTCGAGGGCGCGGAGGCCGAGGCCCATCAGGAACAGCCCGCCGAAGCCGTACAGCAGGTACAGGTGCGGCTTGAGCTGGGCCCGGTAGCTGTAGATGATGGCCACGGTGAACGCGGCCACGAAGCCGTAGAACATGTGGAACTTGTAGGGCGTCGTGTCACGCCCCTGCACCACGGCCACGCCGAGCGCCACCTGCACGAAGATCGCGACCTCGGCGGCCGCCGTGGCCCACCACAGGGCTCGGTGGCGCAGCGCCTCCCACCGGTGGGCGGCGAGGGCCCACGCCCCCACCACCCCGTTGGTGACGATCACCACCCACGCCCAGTCGAGGTGGATGCGGACGAGCGCCTCGCTGGCGCCCAGCACTCCGCTCAAGCGGCGCCGTCCGACCCGCCGGCCACCTGGTAGCTCCAGAGCTCGGCACCGATCGACACCGGCTTCTGCGGCCCATCGCTGCCAGGGTGCCCGCCCGGATGGCCGCCCGCGGCCGGACCGGGGTGACCCCCTGCGCCTGCGCCCGGGTGGCCGCCGCCCTCGGCGCCGGCACCCTCCACCCCGCGGTGGCCGTGGGCGAAGGAGGCCGACGTGGTCCAGGCTTCGAACGCCGCCTCGTCGCGCCAGCGGGTGACCACCAGCCACACGTCGCGCCCGTCGGTGGGCTGGAGCAGCTCGAAGCCCTCGAACCCGTCCTGCCCGTCGACCGCGCCCGCCCGCGCCGCGAAGCGTCGGGCCAGCTCGTCGCCGCTGTCGGCCGGAACGGTGATGGCGTTGATCTTGATCACGGTCATGGCTCCGACCCTACGACCGCACTGCGGGTCGCTCGAAAGCCAGCCGCCCCGATCGAGACGACGCCGTTCGCCCCGTCCCGCTCACGGCACCGGGGACGCCTCGCCGGTGCCGGGGTGCGGCTCGGCGTGCGGCAGGGGCTCACCAGTGGGTGACGACGCCACCGCTGCGGACGTCGAGTCGGATCGCTCGGCGCTGGCGACGGTCGCGGACGGCCAGACCGATCGCTTCCTGCTCAGCAGGGTCGGCCGCCTTCCAACGCGCGTACTCGTCGGCGTTCCACGGTCTCTCGGGTCGAACCTCGAAGCAGATGGTGTAGCGGGTCTCGTGCGCAACCGGATCGGTGGGAACCGTCCATCCCAGGCGGGTCGCCTCGATCCGGGCGATCTCCCAGAGGACGTCACGGTCCAGACGGGGCTCGGGTCGCTCGTCCGGATCGAACCCGAACTCGACGAAGAGCGCACGCTCAGCGGGAGCGGTGCTGTCGAGGGCGCACAGGCGCGAGACGTCATCCGGCACCGTGGGATCGGCGCCGGCCCAGAGGAGGGCTCGAGCGGCATCGAGCGAGGCGTCACCGTCATAGAGGACGGACATGAGCGCGTCCGTCCCGAGGGTCGAGCGGACGTTCACGTCGGCCCCTCCCTCGATGAGAGCGCGGATGCACTCGACGCTCGAACCCGACACCATCAGCGCCGTCATGCCACCATCGCCGTACGGGCGGTCGACATCGGCCCCGGCCGCGAGGAGCCGGCGCACGATCTCGGGCTGGTCTCGGATCGCTGCGAGCGCCAGAGCCGGCACGCCGTGCCGGTTGGCTACCTCAGGGTCGGCACCCGAGCCGATCAGCGCGCGGACGCGATCGGTGTCTCCCTCGTCGATGGCACGGATCAGTGCGTCGTCCACAACGCCCCCCTGGACTCGGCCAACGAGTCTGCCGCACGTCGGCGAAGCGCATGCCCACGACAGCGGCTCCGGCGCCCCAGCTCCTCGGCGTGTGGCGGTCAGGGTGATCAGGCCAGTGGGAGGAGGGCTCGGACCTGGGAGCCGTGGCCGTCCGCGGCGATGTCGATGGTTCCGGCGACCTCTGAGGCTCGCTCCCGCATGGACGACAGGCCGACGCCCGGCACCCAGGCTCCGGCCGACGAACCCTCGTCGCGCACGGTGACCACGAGGCGGTCGCCGTCGCAGCGAAGCTCCAGCCACACGGTCTGGGTGCGGCTGTGGCGAGCCGAGTTGGTGACGGCTTCGGTGGCGATGCGATAGGCCGCCACCTCGACCGACGCAGGGAGCGGTGGCAGGTCGTCGGCCTCGACCAGGACCCGCACCGGCTGCCCGGCGGGGGTGCGCACCGTCTGCAACTGCTGGCGCAGGGCGGCCACCAGGCCGAGCTCGTCCAGGGCCGGGGGGCGCATGTCGTAGACCAGGCGACGGATCTCGCCGACCGCGGTCGCGGCATCCGATCGCAGCCGTCCGAGGAGCTCATCGGCCGTGTCGGGGTCCGAGGCGATGCTGTTGCGGGCGGCGGTGGCGGTGTGGGCGATGCCTGAGAGCGTCGGCCCCAGTCCGTCGTGGAGGTCGCGACGCAGCCGTCGTCGCTCCTCCTCGATCGCGGAGATCGCAGTCGCCCGAGATGCCTGCAGATCGAGGGCCAGCGCACGGGTTCGCAGGGTCTGGGCGAGCAACGGGCCGACGATCCGCAGGACCTGGACGTCATCGGACGACAGCGTCAGCTCACCGGGCCGGAGCCCGACCACGATCTCACCCATGGTGTCGTCGCCCAACCGCAGCGGGAGCCGCCGGGTCTCGGTGACCGCGGTCCCGGAGCTGGCCAGCTCCGTGCCATCGGTCGACAGGCTCGCGTAGGGCAGCAGCAGGGCCTCGCGGATGGCACGTAGGGCGAGGACCGGGTCGTCCCCGACGCGGTCGACGACCGCGGTGGCCGCCACGAGGGGGTCGGGTCGCTCGCCGAAGAGCAACTCGTCGACGACCCCGCGAAGCACGACGCGGAGGGGATGGAAGCCCGCGGCCAGGGCCAGCCCGACGAACGCGTACGCCACCGGAGATGGATCGTCCGCTCCGAGCGGTTCGAAGGTGGCGCCGACGGCGGTGAACACCGCGAAGTAGGTGAGGGCCACCACCGCGAGCACGACGACCGACACCACCAGCGACCGGACGTCGGTCACGTCCGGCCTGCGGACGCCGACCACCATGGCCGGGCCGACCGTGGCCGCCGGGATCGCGCCCACCGCAAGGCCTCGAACGCCGAACTGGAGACCGAGCATCGTGACCAGCAGGCCGGCGACGAGTGCGGCCAAGCCGAGCCAGAGGATCGCCTCACGGTCGCGCTCCTCGCCGGTCTCGAGCACCCACCAGCCGTGCGCCACCAGCGCGATCCCGGTGACCGCGGCGATGGTGATCAGGGCCTCGGAGAGCGCCGCGTCGAGTGCCAGCACCGTGGCGATGACTCCGGCACCGGCCACGACGACCCAGAGGCAGAACTCGACCGCGTGGCGGATGCTCGGGCGCGGGTACGCCAGCACGGCGAGCGACCCGGGCAGCAGCAACGAGCCGGTCATGAGGGACTGCGCGGCGACGTCCGCGCCGGCCAGCCGAGCGGCGACCGACGAGAGCACGCCGATCGCCGTGGCCAGCAGCAGCATCCCGGCCCATCGGTAGCGCGCCTGGAGGAGCCAGAAGCCGCTCGCGCCGAGTGCCACCGCCGGCACGGCCGGCGACAGCACGACGGCGAGGTCGCTCACGTCGGCGTGCCCAGCCCGCCCTCGCGAGCGCGCACGATCGCCTCGCCGCGCCCCGCCACCTGGAGCTTGGCGAACACCGACGTGAGCTGGTTGCTCACGGTCTTGGGCGAGAGGTAGAGCGCGGCGGCGATCTCGGCGTTGCGTCGACCCTGGGCCAGCAGGTCGAGGATCTCGCGCTCGCGCTCGGTCAGCTCCGGGAACGGGTCGGCGTCGACGACGGAGGGAGGTGGATCGGCGAAGTAGCCGAGCATCTTCGTGGCCACACCCGGGCCGAAGATCGCCTCACCGGCCACGACTCCGCGCACCGCCCGAACGATGTCGTCCTGCTCGGCTTCCTTGAGCAGGTAGCCCTGCGCACCAGCCTTCATCGCGGTGAAGATGGTCGCATCGTCGTCGTACATGGTCAGGATCAGGACGCGACAGCGCGGCGACCGCTCCCGGATGAGCCGGGTGGCCGCGATGCCGTCCCGGCCCGGCATCCGGACATCCATGAGGACGAGATCGGGCGCGAGCTCAGCTGCCGCCCGAACGGCCTCGTCTCCATCCGCGGCCTCGCCGACCACCTCGAGGCCCGGAATGGTCCGCAACAGGGCGACCAGCCCGCCCCGCACGACCGGATGGTCGTCACCGACAACGATCCGAATGGGCTCGTCGATGGACACCCGTCCATCTTGTCAGCGCCGATGTCCCGGTGGACCGGGAAGAACCTCCCGAATGCGTCCCCTTCGCCCCGGGAGCATCTCGGGGGCTTCGCCTCTGGGCCGGGGACATCGGCCGACGAGATGCTGCGGCTCCAACCGGCAACACCGATCCACCCCGGAGGCAACAATGTCCACCATCACCGTTCCGACCTCATCCGTCGTCCCCACCACCAGCGTCCGCACCGGCCTGGCGATCTCCGCCGTACTCGGCCTCGCCAACCTGCCGTTCCTCTGGTCGGGCATCGACTGGGGCGCCGAGGCACCGCCGTTCGCCCTCCTGCTGCTCAACGCGGCCATCGGCATGGTGTCGGTCGTGTGCGCCGTGCTGGCGTGGAACACGGGCAACCGCCGAGCGATCCGCATCGACGCCGGCGCCCTCATCCTCAACGCGTTGATGGTCCTCCCCGGCTTCTTCGGCGACACGCCCGCCTTCATCACGCTCACCAGCGCCGTGATGGTCGTCGGCACGGTCACCGCCGTCGTCCTCATGATGCGACGAGAGCCAGCCGCCCGCCCGACGATCGGCTGACGCCGACCTCCTCCGGCGGACTCCCACCCGACCCCGGTGACCCCGGCGAGCGGGGCGGGGGTCAGCCCTCGCCGTGTTCGCGGAGCCGCACGGGCCGTCCTGCTTGCCGGAGCGCCAGACCGGGGCGTTCACCGGATCCGGAAGACGAATCGTCGGTGGGCGGGCGTCAGGGCATGGGCGCGAACAGCTCGTGGAACACGGCGGGCGCGTCGGGGCCGGGCTGCGGATCGACGACGAACCACTCGGTGCCGAACACGAAGTCGAACGCCTCCGGCGGCATGGAGACCATGAAGTGGTCGGCACCGATCTGGCTGGCGTGGGACAGCATCGACGCGCGCTTGCGATCGATCACCGGGCCGGCGTCGACGCAGTGGGTGAGCTCGGCCTCGGGGGTCCCGAAGTCGGGCTCGGCGGCGCGCGTCTCCTCGCCGTCCTCCCCCACCGGCAGCTCCACGCCCATCTCCGCAGCGCGGGCGAAGGCCCGCTGCATGTGGTCTCGGTTCATGGTGCTCTGGGCGACCACCGCCACGCCGGCCAGCTCGGCGGCCCGTGCGCCCACGCGGTGGACCTGGATGTGGTCGGGGTGCCCGTAGCCGCCGTGGTGGTCGTAGGTGGTGATCACGTCGGCCTGCTCCTCCTGGAGGATGAGGGCGAGCCGGGCGGCGGCGTGGTCGACGTCGGCCTGCCAGAAGCACCAGGGAACGTCGTTGGTGGGCAGCCCGATCATCCCGGAGTCGGTCCAGCCCAGGAACTCCACGCGCTGCACGCCGAGCACCTCGGCCGACGCGAACACCTCCGCGGTGCGGCGCAGCGTGAGCTGCTCGCCCTCGCCCAGCACGCCCGCCACCGGCTCGCCGAGCTCGCCCCGCGTGCCGAACACCAGCACCACGCGGTGCCCGGCGTCGGCGGCGCGCGCGAGCAGCCCACCGGTGGCGATCGACTCGTCGTCGGGGTGGGCGTGGAAGCTGACGATGGTTCCCATGGCCGAGCACGCTACCGACCGATCCCGCCGACGCACCCCGGCGCGCGGACCGGCTCCGGCGCCCGTCCGGGGCCCTCAGGCGATGGCGCGCGACGCCCGAAGCGCGGCGATGCGCTCGGCGTCGATCCCGAAGTCGGCGAGCACCTCGTCGGTGTGCTGCCCGGCGTGGGGCGGCGGACGTTCGATGCTGCCAGGGGTGCGGCTGAAGCGGGGCGCCGGCGCCGGCTGGGTGAGCCCGGCCACCTCGGTGAAGGTGCCGCGGTGGGCGATGTGGGGGTGCTCGGGCGCCTCGGCCATGGCGAGCACGGGCGCGAAGCACACGTCGGTGCCCTCCATGATCTCGCACCACTCGTCGCGGGTCTTGGCCTTGAAGATCCCCCGCAGGCGGTCCTTCAGCTCGCCCCAGTGCCGGCGGTCCATCTGCGACGGGAGCTCCTCGCCCTCGAGGCCGGTGAGGCGGAGCAGCTCGGCGTAGAACTGCGGCTCGATCGAGCCGATGGACACGTACTTGCCGTCGGCGGTCTCGTAGGTGTCGTAGAAGTGGGCACCGGTGTCGAGCATGTTGGTGCCGCGCTCGTCGTTCCAGATGCCCATGTGCCGGAACGACCACGTCATGGTCATGAGGCTGGCGGCGCCGTCCACCATGGCGGCGTCGATCACCTGGCCCTGACCGGACCGGCTCGCCTCGAGCAGCGCGGCGCACACGCCGAAGGCGAGCAGCATGCCGCCGCCGCCGAAGTCGCCCACCAGGTTGATGGGGGGCGTGGGCTGCTCGCCGGCGCGCCCGAGCGGCTCGAGGGCGCCGGCCAGGGCGATGTAGTTGATGTCGTGGCCGGCGGTGGGCGCGTAGGGACCGTCCTGGCCCCAGCCGGTCATGCGGCCGTAGACGAGCTTGGGGTTGCGCGCCAGGCAGACGTCGGGGCCGAGTCCGAGCCGCTCCATCACGCCGGGCCGGAAGCCCTCGATCAAGGCGTCGGCGCCCTCCACCAGGTCGAGCACGGTGGCCACCCCGTCGGGGTGCTTGAGGTCGACGCCCACCGAGCGCCGACCTCGGGCCAGCACGTCCGAGGGCGGGTTGGCGGGGTCGCCGCCCATCACGTTGCCCGAGCGGTCGATGCGGACGACGTCGGCCCCCAGGTCGGCGAGCAGCATGGCGCCGTAGGGGCCGGGGCCGATGCCCGCGATCTCGATGACCTTGATGCCGGACAGGGGTCCCATGGCGTGGTTGCTCCTCGTTGCGGACGGGCGGTTCGGGGTGGTGGGGTGGATGCCCGCGGTCAGGCGGCGGCGGTGGCGCGCTGGGCCAGCGCCACCACGCGATCGACCACCGACTCCACGTGCACGGCGGGCACGTCGTGGGCCATGTCGTCGATGAGCACGAGCTCGGCACCCGGTACGAGCTCGGCCGTGCGCTCGCCGCCGCTCGGCGCGACCAGGCGGTCCATCCGACCGTGGACCACGAGCGTGGGCACGTCGAGGGCTGACAGGGCCTCCTCCCGCGAGCCCGACGAGATGATGGCGAGCAGCTGCCGGGGCACGGCGAGAGGGTTGACGCCGCGCGCCAGCTCCCGCTCCACGCGGCGGCGGGCCCGCTCCTCGTCGAAGTGCACGGGGCTGGAGATGAGCCGCGACAGCTCGACGCCGAAGGCCACCGCGGCGTCGGGGTCGGTGGGCCGCTCGACCATGAGGGCGTTGAGCAGGTCGCCGTCGGGGGTGCCCACCTCCGGGTTGCCGGTGGTGGACATGATCGACGTGAGCGACAGCACGCGGTCGGCGTGCTCGATGGCGAGGGTCTGGGCGATCATCCCGCCCATGGACGCGCCCACCACGTGGGCGGCGTCGATGCCGAGGTGGTCGAGCACGGCCACGGCGTCGTCGGCCATGTCGCCCAGCGAGTAGGGGGCGTGCGACGCGTCGCCGCCCAGCGCGGCCATGAGGGCGGTGGGCACGTCGAGGTCGGGGGTGTCGAGCCAGGTGGACTCGCCGACGTCGCGGTTGTCGAAGCGGATCACGTGGTAGCCGCGGTCGACGAACAGGTGGCAGATCTCGTCGTCCCAGGAGACCATCTGGGCGCCGAGGCCCATGATCAGCAGGATCGTGGGATCCGCCGGGTCGCCGAAGGTCTCGTAGGCGAGGTGGACACCGTTGGCAGGAGCGTGGGGCACGGCGTCATGCTGCCACACTTGACCGCCCGGTCAAGCAGGTCGGGCACCGTCGTCGAGCCAGCGCTCGGTGGCCCGATCGGAGCGGGCGCGACGGTTGGTGCCGGGCTCCTCGTGGTCGAGCTCCTCGAGCGCCGCCACCACCGCGGCCACCGTGGCATCGACGTCGTCGGGCACCACCGCGTCGACCACGCCGAGCTCCAGCACGTCGGCGCTGGTGAGCCGCAGCTGTTCGGCCACCTCGGGCGCCTTGGCCGCGTCGCGGGCGAGGATGGCCGCCGCCCCCTCCGGGCCGATCACCGAGAAGACGGCGTGCTCCTGGATGAGGAACCGGTCCGCCGACGACAGCGCCAGGGCGCCGCCGCTGCCGCCCTCGCCCACGCAGACCGACACGGTGGGGGTGGGCACCTCGGCCATGGCCGCGTGGGTGCGGGCGATCTCACCGGCGATGCCGCCGTTCTCCGAGGCGGGGCTCGGGTCGGCGCCGGGCGTGTCGACGAAGGTGACCACCGGGATGCCGAGCCGGCCGGCCAGGGCGATGCCCCGCTCGGCGAGGCGGAACCCCGCCGGACCGGGCTGGCCGCCACCGGCGTAGCGGTCGAAGGCCACCACCACCGCCCGGCGACCGCCGACGGTGGCGAGCGCGGTGCGCAGCGACGGGTCGATCCCCTCCCCCAGCTCGGTCCACGACGTCGTGGCCGCCGCCGCCACGTGGATGCCGGTGGGCCGCCCGAGCCGCCGCGCCGCCTGGACCTCGGCCCACGCCGGACCCCCCGCCGCCGGCGCCACCGGCCGGATGGGGGTGGGCGGCCGGTACGTGCGCAACGGCACGTCGCGCCGGCCGAGCGCGCCCTCCACCCAGGCGAGCAGGTCGTCGGGCTCGGCCACCGCGTCCACCAGGTGGGCCGCCAGCGCCGCCTCGGCGGTGTGGGAGCCGTCGCCCACCGGTCGACCGGTGATCTGCTCCACCACCCGGGGGCCGGCGAAGCCGATCGTGGCCCCCGCCTCGGCCACCTGCAGGCTGGTGAGCGACCCGTACGACGCGAACACCCCGCCCGTGGTGGGCGACCGGTGCACGGAGATCGACAGGAGCCCGGCAGCGGCGTGGCGGCGCACCGCCGCCGAGGTCCGGGGCAGCTGCACCAGCGCGACCATGCCCTCCTGCATGCGGGCCCCGCCCGACCGGGTGACCACCACCACGGGCAGCCGCAGCTCGGTGGCCCGGTCGAAGGCCCGCACCACCTTCTCGCCGTGGACGAGGCCCATGGAGCCGCCGATCACGTCGAAGTCGCCCTCGACGAGCACGAAGCCGTCGGTGCGGGAGCCGACGAGGCCGGTGGCCACCGACTCCCGGTCGAGCCCGGCGAGCTTGGCGGCATAGCCGGGGAAGGCCAAGGGGTCCCGACTGCGGAGGTCGAGGTCCCAGTGCTCCGAGAGGGGGGTGAGCATCGGGAGAGCCTGCCAGACCGCTGCCGGGCCGGGCGCGTTCACAGCGCCGTAACGCCCGGTCCACCTACCATGGCCGCCTCCGCCGAGACCGCCCGTCCCGGCGCCACACCGGACCCTCTCGGAGGCCCCAACCATGCGCAACGCGCTCCGCCCCATCCTCGCCGCCGGCCTGGCGGCATCGCTGCTGTTCGGCACCGCCGCCTGCGGCAGCGATTCCGACTCCGCCGGCTCCGACGGCGGCTCGGACACCACCGACGCGCCCAGCACGGCCATCAAGACCCTGGACGACCTCGCCGGCAAGACCATCGGCGTGCAGACCGGCACCACCGGCGAGACCTACGCCAACGACAACAAGCCCGAGGGCGCCGAGATCAAGTCCTTCAGCGACACCGACGGCCTCTTCGGCGCGCTGGAGTCCGGCGACATCGACGCCATCCTCCAGGACCTGCCCGTCAACGCCGGCCGCGTGGCCGAGGACGACAGCGTGGCCGTGGTCGAGACCTACAAGACGGACGAGCAGTACGGCTTCGCCGTCGAGAAGGGCAGCGACTCGCTGGCCGACTGGGACAAGGCCCTGCAGGAGGTCCGCGACGAGGGCACCTACGACCTGATCTACGCCAAGTACTTCCCGACCGACGGCGAGGAGGCCGGCCCCGGCCCCGAGGCGTCCGACGTTGAGGGCTCGAAGACCTTCCGGGTCTGCTCGGACATCCCCTACGCCCCCATGGAGTTCGAGGGCGAGGGCCCCCGCGGCCTGCAGTACACCGGCTTCGACATCGACCTGCTCGACGCCATGGCCGCCACGCTCGACGCCAACCTCGAGATCCTCGACGTGGAGTTCGACGGCATCCTCGGCAACCTCGCCGGCGGCACCTGCGACATCGTGGCCTCGTCGCTCACGATCACCGACGAGCGCAAGCAGGAGGTCGACTTCACCGAGCCGTACTTCGACGCCGACCAGTCGCTCCTCGTGAAGGTCGGCTGAGGGAGCGGCACGATCCGATCGGTCCGGTGATCGCACCGCCATGACCGACATCGCCACGGAGCAGCTCGGGGACGGCGACGTCCCCGAGCTGTACCGCTCCGGCCGGGCCAAGCGGAACCGGTCCCGCAACTTCCGCATCGCCGCCTACGCGGTGGGCCTCACGGTGATCGTCTCGGTCGGCCTGTTCGCCGACTGGGCCAAGATCGCCGACAGCTACTTCGACCTGGAGCGGGCCAAGGCCCTGTTCCCCGACATCATCACCATCGCCGCCAAGAACACCATCGTGTACACGGTGTTCGCCTTCATCGGCGGCGTGATCCTGGGCACCAGCGCCGCCCTGCTGCGGCTGAGCTCGATCCGCCCGTACCGCTGGGTGGCCTCGATCTACATCGAGATCTTCCGCGGCCTGCCGGCGCTGCTCACGATCATCTTCGTGGGGTTCATCACCCCCATCGCGCTCGGCATCCGCTTCCCGAAGGTCCTCGGCGTGCCCACGGCGGGCATCGTGGCCCTCGCCCTGGTGGCGGGTGCCTACCTGGCCGAGACCATCCGCGCCGGCATCGAGGGCGTGCCCAAGGGCCAGGTGGAGGCGGCCCGGTCCCTCGGCATGACCCACGGCCAGACCCTCCGAAAGGTGGTCATCCCGCAGGCGTTCCGGATCGTGATCCCGCCGCTCACCAACGAGCTGGTGCTGCTCCTCAAGGACACCGCCCTGCTGTCGGTGCTGGGCGTCACGCCGCTCACCAAGGAGCTCACCGCCTTCGCCCGCGCCGAGGGATCGAAGGGCTTCAACGGCACGCCGCTCGTGATCGCCGGCCTGCTCTACCTCGCCATCACCATCCCGCTCACGCGGTTGGTGGCCGTGCTCGAACGTCGCAACAAGCAGGCCCGATGACCGCCACCGCCCCCTCCACACCCGCCATCGAGTTCCGGGGACTGCGCAAGTCGTTCGGCACCAACGAGGTGCTGAAGGGCATCGACCTCACCGTGGCGCCCCAGCACGTGGTGTGCGTGATCGGCGCCTCCGGTTCGGGCAAGTCCACGCTGCTGCGCTGCACCAACCGCCTCGAGGAGCCCACGGGCGGGTCGGTGCTGATCGACGGCATCGACATCACCCACCCCGACTGCGACCTCGACCTCGTGCGCCGCAACATCGGGATGGTCTTCCAGCAGTTCAACCTCTTCCCCCACCTCAAGGTGCTGGGCAACGTCACCCTGGCCCAGCGGCTGGTGCTGCGGCGCTCCGAGGAGGAGGCCCAGCAGGTGGCGCGGGACATGCTCGAGCGGGTGGGCCTCTCGGAGAAGGCCGACGCCTTCCCGTCGCAGCTCTCCGGCGGCCAGCAGCAGCGGGTGGCCATCGCCCGGGCGCTCGCCATGAACCCCCAGATGATGCTCTTCGACGAGGCCACGAGCGCCCTGGACCCGGAGCTGGTGGGCGACGTGCTCGAGGTCATGCGCCAGCTGGCGCGCGACGGCATGACGATGCTCGTGGTCACCCACGAGATGGGCTTCGCCCGACGGGTGGCCGATCGCGTGGTGTTCATGGACCAGGGCGTGATCTGCGAGCAGGGCCCGCCCGAGCAGGTGCTCGAGCACCCCGAGACCCCTCGGCTGCAGCAGTTCCTCGAGCAGGTGCTCGAGCACTAGCCGCGCGCTCAGGCCGGGGCGGGCTCGAAGCGGATCTGGTCCATCTCCCAGAAGGCGCGCAGGCTGAGGATCCGGCCCTCGGCGTCCACGTGGTACAGCGCCACGATGTCGACCACGGCGCGGCTGCCGTCGGGGAACGAGGTGGTGATGGTGACCACGTTGGCCACCTCGTCGCCACCGGCGTGGGAGGCCCACACGTCCATGCGCACCGGGTTCGGGGCGATCACGGTGTCCCAGAACGCGGCGCGGGCCTCGGGACCGCGATGGCCCTGGCCGGCGGGGTCGAACGGCGACACGCCCACCGGGTCGGCCACCACGCCGTCGGGCGCGAACAGCGCGAGCCACGCCTCGCGGTCGGCGGCCTGCACCGCCGCTCGCGAGCGCAGGGAGGCGGCCCGCGCCGAGCGGTCGTCGTCGGCCGGGAACGGGAGGTCGAGCGGCTCGCTCACGAGGCGGTCTCCTGGGCTCGGAGGGGTCGGATCACGGTGTCGGCGAACCAGGCGATCGACTCGTCCTGGTGGCCGGGGTCGTTCGGGTCGCCGCCGGAGAAGTACCACGGGATCGTGATCACGCCGGTGAGGCCGGCGTGGGCGAGGTCGGCCATGGCGTCGGGGGTGGCGGCCACCAGCGGTGTGGCCTGCACCTCGAAGCCGGCGCGGTCCCGGCCGGCCGCGTCGAGCGCGGCGTGCACCCGCCCGATCAGGTCGACGAGGTCGTCCCGACCGCTCTGGGCGCCGATCCACCCGTCGGCGAGCCGCGCCGCCCGGCGCATCGCCGCGTCGCTGTGGCCGCCGACGTGGATGGGCACCGGCTCGCGGGGCGACGGCTCCATGCGCAGCCGATCGAAGTCGTAGTGGGGGCCGTGGTGCTCCACCCACCCCCCGGCGAGCACCTCGCGGATGACCTCGATCTGCTCGTCGAGCCGGGCTCCCCGGGTGGCCTTGTCCTGGCCGAGCCACCGGAACTCCTCGGGCAGGTAGCTGAGGCCGACGCCCAGCCCGATGCGACCGGGGAACATCGCCGCCATCGACCCCACCGCCTTGGCGATGAGGAGCGGCTCGCGCAGGGGCGCCTTCAGGACGTTGGTGAAGAAGTCGAGCCGCTCGGTGGCCGCGGCCATGGCCGGGATCGCCACGAAGGGGTCGACGAAGGGCGTGTCGGCCGGCCAGAACCGCTCCCCGTCGTCGGTGAACGGGTACGGCGCCGACACGGTCTCGGGGTAGAAGACCGAGTCGGGCAGGGCCACCGCGTCCCACCCGGCCTCGTCGGCCAGGCGGGCCAGCGGCAGGATGCGCTCGGGCGGGCACATGGCCAGCGCCAGGGTGAACTTCACGTCGGGCGCCTCAGGTGAGGTCGTCGTCGGCCACCGGGTCGGCGGGGCGGTCGTCGTCGAGCATCGGCCCGTCGTCCTCGCCCACCACCTCCACCGGCAGGTCCTCGTCGGGCACCACGCCCTCCGGGGCGGGGGCGCCGGTCTCCACCAGGCGCTCCTCGTCGGGATCGATCGCGTCGTCGATGTCGCTCATGGGGTCCTCCGGGCGCGGGGTGGTCGGGGCGGATCCGCTCCGCGCGCACGCTACCGGAGCGGTCGGCGACGCCGATCCGGCCCCGCCGCGAGTCGGACCGAACGCGGAGACGGCGCTGAGGGACATCTGAGGAATCGATGGTCTCCTGAGGCTCCCCCCACCAAGGAGAGCCCTCCCATGAAGCTCAACCCCCTCCACCTCGTGGCCGGCACGGCCCTGGCGGCCGGCCTCGCGTTCGGCGGCGCCCAGCTGGCGTCGGCGCAGGCCGACACGTCCACGAGCACCACCACCGAGGTGCCGGCCACCACCGAGGTCCCGGCCACCACGCCGGCCCCGCCCAGCGACGGCACGGCCCCGGCCCGCCCCGACCGCACCGTCCCCGACGGCACCGCCCCGGAGGGCTGCCAGCACGGCGACAAGGGCGGCGCCCCCGCCGGCGGCACCGGCACCGACGGCGGCACCGACACCACCCCATCGACCTCGGGCACCTCCGCCGAGCTCTGATCCCCGACCCCCTCCCACCCACCCCGCCGTCCGCGGGCCCGGACCCCACCCTCCGGGCCCGCGGGCGCCCGCGCCCCCTTCCACTCCAGGAGACCCCGTGACCGAACCCACCCACCCCACCACCGAGCGCCGGCCCAGCCCCGAGGAGGTGCTCGAGCTCGCCCTGTTCGAGGCCAAGCGCATCCTCGTCGGCCAGGACCGCATGCTCGAGCGGCTCTTCGTGTGTGCCGTGGCCCGCGG
>JAHBSN010000469.1 GCA_019639095.1 Actinomycetota bacterium | reverse complement strand
GCTCGAGCCGACCTCCGGGTCCTCGGCCTCGACCAGGACCCGGACGCCCTGGCCGCAGCGCAGGCCCGGTTGGCACGGTTCGGCCCTCGGGCCACCGCCACCCACGCCCGCTTCGACCGGCTGGCCTCCGTGGTCGCCGCGTCCGGCGCCGCCATCCAACCGATCGTCGGGGTGCTGTTCGACCTCGGCGTCTCCTCGCCGCAGTTCGACCGGCCCGAGCGGGGGTTCTCCTACCGCCACGACGCCCCGCTCGACATGCGGATGGACACCACCCGGGGGCGCACCGCCGCCGACCTGGTGAACGAGGCCGACGAGCGCGAGCTCGCCGACATCCTGCGGGCCAACGCCGACGAGCGCTTCGCCGGTCGGATCGCCCGAGCCATCGTGGCCGCCCGGCCGATCGCCACCACCGCCGAGCTGTCGGCGGTGGTGGTGGAGGCCATCCCCGCGCCCGCCCGCCGCACCGGCGGCCACCCCGCCAAGCGCACCTTCCAGGCCCTGCGCATCGCCGTCAACGACGAGCTCGCCATCCTCGAGCCGGCCCTCGACCAGGCGATCGACGTGGTGGCGCCCGGCGGTCGTGTGCTGGCGATCTCGTTCCACTCCGGCGAGGACCGCATCGTGAAGGCCCGGTTCCGCCGGGCCGACGACGGCGGCTGCACCTGCCCGCCCGGGCTGCCGTGCGCCTGCGGGGCCGTGCCCGAGGCCCGCCTGCTCAAGCGGGGCGGCTGGACGCCGTCGCCCGCCGAGGTGGCCGCCAACCCCCGCGCCGCCAGCGCCCGCCTGCGGGCCGTCGAGAAGTTGCCCGCCACCGGACCCGAGGACCACCGATGACCAGTCCCGCACGCGCCCCGCGCCCCACGCCTCGCCGCCAGCCGGTGGTGGAGCGTCCCGTCCGGCCCGACCTCCGGGTGGTCGGCCCGCCGCGTCGCGGCCCGCGCACCGGGCTGGTGGTGGTGGCGGTGGCGGCGGCCGTGTTCGCCGCCCTGTTCGTGGCGGCGGCGTCGCACTCGATGGTGGTCACCGGGCAGGTCCACCTCGACGAGGTCGGACGCCAGGTCCGCGCCGAGCAGGAGCTCCTCCAGAAGGACAAGGCCCGCCTGGCCGACGACCAGTCGCCCGCCCGCATCACCCGGGAGGCCGAACGCCTCGGGATGGTGCCCGCCACCGAGCAGAACTGGGTGAGCCCCGGCGACGGCACCGCCACCGTGGTCACCGGCACCACCCCGACGCCCACCACCGTGGCCCCCGAGGCCGACGGCACCTCGTCCACCGATGGCACCTCCACCACCGACGGCACCTCGTCGGCCGACGAGCTGGCCGCGGGCGCCGACACCGGGGCGGCCACCGACCGATGACCCGCGGCGGCGACTTCGACGACCTCGACGACTTCTTCGCCCGGCCCCGGGCGTCGCGGACGGCCACCCTGGCCCCGCCGGCCGCCTCGCGGCTGGCGCCCTCGCGCGCCAAGGGGGGCAAGCCCTCGAAGGCGGCCAAGCCCACGAAGGGGTCGAGGTCGACGACGGCGGGCCGCTCCGCCGCCCCCGAGCGCGCCGGCCGCACCGCATCGGCGCGCCGGGCCACCG
>JAHBSN010000468.1 GCA_019639095.1 Actinomycetota bacterium | reverse complement strand
GTCAGCCCGCACGGCGACCAGGGCTACCCGGGCACGGTGCGGGCCGAGGCCACCTACCGCCTCGCCGGCGCGGTGCTGGCGATCGAGCTCCGAGCCACCACCGACGCGCCCACCGTGGTCGACCTGTGCAACCACGCCTACTGGAACCTCGACGGGGTCGGCCCGGTGCTCGACCACCAGCTCGAGGTGGCGGCCGAGCGCTACCTCCCCGTGGACGCGGCCGGCATCCCCTCGGGCGGCCCCACGCCCGTGGCGGGCACCCCCTTCGACCTGCGCCGATCCATCCGGGTCGGCGATGCGGTGGCGGCCACCGGGGGCCTGGACCACAGCTACGAGGTCGGCCCGCTGGACGCCCACCCGCCCCGCGTGCGCCTGGTGGCCCGGCTGCGCGGGTCGCGCTCGGGCCGAGAGCTCCAGGTCCGCACCGACCGCCCGGCGCTCCAGGTGTACGCCGGCGCCCACCTGGCCGATCCGTTCGCCCCGTTCGACGGGATCTGCCTGGAGGCCCAGGCCTTCCCCGACACCGCCAACCGGCCCGAGCTCGGATCGGTGGTGCTGCGCCCCGGCGAGGCCTTCCGCAGCACCACGGAGCTGCACTTCGGCCGGATTGGGGGTTGAGGTCGGCGTCGAGCGGCCGATAGAGGGACGTGCAGCTCGTTCCCCTCCGCGCTCGTGCCATCTGCAACGTGTGCGACAGCAGGCTGCCCCCGCGCACCGAGGCGTGGTGGGACGAGGAGACGCGCCAGGCCACCTGCCTGACCTGCGAGCTGCTGCTGCGCGCCGAGCGCGGGGAGCTGGGACCGCCCGCCGAGGCGGCGCCCACCCCTGCGCCGACCGCGGATCCCGTCCCCGCCCCAGCTCCTGCGGCCGAGGTGCCGCCGTCCCCGGCGCCGCCCCGCCGCCCGGTCCTCGACGCACCGCCACCGCCGGTGCCCTCGCCCCCGCCCGCACCCAAGGTCGCGCCTCGCTCGGCGGCGTCGGGCCCGCCCCACACGCCGCAGCTGCCGCGGCTCGTGGAGGTGACGCGCCCGCGCACCGACGTCGCGCCGCCGCCCCCGCCGCCCCCGGTCGTCGAGGCGATCGCGACGCCCGAGGCCTCCGCCGAGGTGAAGGCGGTCGAGGCGAAGGCGGTCGAGGTGAAGGCGGTCGACGACGCAGCTCCGTCCGCAACCGCCACGGAGCCGGCTCCGGCACCCGAGCCCCCGCTGGCCCGGGTCCGACGCCGGGTCCCCGGCAGCGGGCGCCGATCGGCCCCCGCCCCCGCCCCCGCGCCCGAGTCCCTGCCCGCACGCGAGTTCCCGCCGGTTCCACCCGTCCCGCCGCTGCCCCCGCGTGACGCCGCGCCGGCGCCGTCGCCCGACGCCCGTCCGGTGCCTGCCGAGCCGGCCGCGCCGCGCCAGCCCGAGGCCCCCGAGCCGGCCGCAGCACGCGTGCCCGAGCCGGTCGCCCCGCCCGCGCCGGCACCAGCGCAGCCCGAGGCGACCGAGGTCGACGACACCGTCGAGGTCGATGCGGCCTCGGAGGCGGTCGCTCCGTCCGACGCCTCGGCCGCACCGCAGGCCGATGACGACGATCCGGTGGAGGCCTCGGCACCCGA
>JAHBSN010000467.1 GCA_019639095.1 Actinomycetota bacterium | reverse complement strand
TCCGCGGTGCGGGTGCGGGTCCACGACCGGCTCCTCAACGAGGTCGGCGTGGCCCTCCGGGGCGAGGCGGCCCGGGTCGACGAGCCCCTGGTGCTGGATCGCCCGGCCGACGGCGGCCCGCCGGTGGCGGTGTACCTCGTGCCGTTCCTGGAGCCCTCGGTGGACGCACCGGTGCTGGCCGGCTCCCCGGACGGGTGCGCCGACGCCGACGCCGACGCGGACCACGGCGCACCGCGGCGCACCAGCCACGACGGGGCGATGCGCCTGGCCACCGCCCGGACCCGGGCCCACCTCGCCACCATCGGGCCGGCGCGCTCGGTGGTGGTGGCCCACGCCTTCGTGGCCGGCGGTCGGGTGTCGGACTCCGAGCGGGACCTCAGCATCGGTGGGGCAGATCGCGTGGCCGAGGCCACCTTCGACGGGTTCGACCTGGTGGCCCTCGGGCACCTGCACCACCCCCAGGAGGTGGCGGGCGCCCGCCTGGCCTACTCGGGGTCGCCCCTGCCCTACTCGTTCTCGGAGGAGGGTCGGGAGAAGTCGGTGCGCATCGTGGAGCTGGGGGCAGACGGTTCGGTGGCGGCCGAGGTCGTGGCCCTCGGCGTCGGGCGCCCGGTGCGCACCCTCACCGGCACGCTCGAGGAGCTCCTGACCCATCCGGACCACGAGGAGGCGATCGGCGCCCGGGTCCGGGCCCGCCTGACCGACCCCCACCTGCCCGACCAGGCCATGGCCAAGGTGCGCCGACGGTTCCCTTACGCCCTCGAGCTGCGCCACGAGCCGCCCGGTCTGGCCACGGCCAGCGCCGCACCGGCGCGGCGCATGGCCGAGCTCGAGGCCGCCTCGCCGCTCGATCTCGCCCTGCGGTTCTGGGCCGACCAGCAGGGCGCCGAGGCCACGCCGGCCGAGGCGGCGCTGCTCGAGCGCGCCGTGGCCGCCACCGTCCTGGGGACGAGACCGTGAGGCCGCACCGGCTCACCATCGAGGCCGTCGGGCCCTACGCCGGCACCGAGGTGGTGGCCTTCGACGACCTCGCCCAGGAGGGGCTGTTCCTGATCCACGGCCCCACCGGGTCCGGCAAGACCTTCCTGTTCGACGCGCTGTGCTTCGCCCTCTACGGCGAGGTGCCCGGCGCCCGCGGCGATCGCGGCCTCGTCTCGCACCACGCCCCCGCGGGGGCCACGCCCCGGGTCACCCTCGAGTTCACCGCCCAGGGCGGGCGCTACCGCGTGGTGCGCGAGCCGTACCACGAGCGGGCCAAGAAGCGCGGCACCGGCACCACGCCGTGCGCGCCCACCGCCACCCTCGTCCGGCTCGACGCCGGCCACGAGGCCACGCTCGCCACCAAGCCCGTGGAGGTGCGGGCCGAGGTGGCCCGGCTGGTGGGCCTCACCGCCACCCAGTTCCAGCAGGTCATCCTGCTGCCGCAGGGGCAGTTCGAGGCGGTGCTGCGGGGCCGACCCGAGACCCGTGAGGCGCTGCTCGAGGCGCTCTTCCACACCACCGGCTTCGAGGACCTCACCGACTGGCTCCAGCAGGAGGCCCGGGCCAAGCGCCACCTGGTGGCCGAGGGCCAGCGCCGGCTGGCGATCCTGGCCGAGGAGGCGCGCCGCCGAGCTGCCGAGGTCGGCCCGGTCGAGCCCGACGCGCTCTTCGACC
>JAHBSN010000466.1 GCA_019639095.1 Actinomycetota bacterium | reverse complement strand
GGGGAGGGGGCCGAGCTGCCCGAGGGCTGGCCGTCCGCGCTCGCGCCGCCGTCGGGAGCCGACATCGTGTCGGCCATCACCTCCAACGGCACCCTTTCGGTGACGGCCACGCTGGATCGCCCCGTGCGGGACGTCTACGAGGCGCTGAAGGCCCAGCTCGACGACGCCGGGTACGAGCTCTCGAACGACAGCTACACCAAGTCCGACTCCGGTGACGTCGCCGGGCTCTCGGCCACCGGGGACGACTTCGATGTGTCCGTCACCGTCACGCCGGGCGACGGCTCGGGCTCGCTCGTCACCATGAGCCTCACCGAGCCGGCGGGCTGATCAGGCCACCGGCTCGGACGACCCGTAGGCGCCGGGCTCGATCTCGGCGATCCAATCGAAGAGCGGCTGGCCGCTGAACCAGCCGGCCTCGTGGGAACCCACCAGCCGAGCCGTGTCGGCGGCGACGCCCGCCTCGATGGCGAGCACGTCTCCGGCAGCGCGCGCCACGAGCTCCACCTCGCAGGTGCGCTCCATGGTGACGTACCAGAAGATCGCCTCCTCGATGGATCGGCCCACGGTCAAGATGCCGTGGTTGCGCAGGATCGCCGCCTTGTGGTCGGCGAGGGCGTGGGCGATGCGCTTGCCCTCCTCGGGGTCGTTGACCACGCCCGTGTAGTCGTCGAACAGCACGTGGTCCTCGTAGAAGATGCAGCTGTCCTGGGTGAGCGGCTCGAGGGTGCGCCCGAGGGTGGAGAACGCCCGACCGAAGCGCGAGTGGCTGTGGGCGGCGGCCACGACGTCGGGGCGGGCGGCGTGGATGCCGGCGTGGATGGCGAACGCGGCCCGGTTCACCGGCCATGCACCCTCCACCACCTCGCCCTGGTGGTTCACGAGGAGCAGGTCGTCCACGGTGATCAGCTTGAAGCTCAGACCGAACGGGTTCACCCAGAAGTGATCGGGACGCTCCGGGTCCCGTGCGGTGATGTGGCCGGCCACCCCCTCGTCGAACCCCAGGCGGCCGAAGAGGCGGAACGCGAGCGCGAGGCGCTGCTTGCGCCACAGCCGCTCCTGGTCCGGCGTGCGGTCCACGTGCATGGGGTGCGGGCTGCGGGCCACGGTGGCCTCCTGGTGCTCGGCGACGACGTATCCGATCGTACGGCAGCGGGCCCGGCGGCGCCTTGCAGCGCGGAGCGGCCGACGCACCGGTCCGCGCCCGGCACTCCGTGTCGGAGTAGGTTTCGTCACGTGACGAAACCACCCGTGGACGAGCGGTGCCGGTGGTGCGGGCGCCGGTTGCCCGAACCGGCACGCACGGGTCGACCGCGTCGGTACTGCCGGGCCGGCTGTCGCCAGCAGGCGCATCTGGCTCGGAAGCTCGCGGCGTCCCACGGGTTGTCCGACGCCGACGTGATCGTCGATCGCGTGAAGCTCGAGGAGCTCCAGGGCGTCCTGTACTGCCTGCAGGCGGCGATCGAAGACGTCGATCGGGACCTCTCGTCGGGGACGCCCACGCCAGCCGAGGTGCAGGAGGCGCTCGACTGGCTGCTGACCAACGCCCGACCCGCGGCCGACTGCTGGGTCGAGCCCCGGACCGCCTCGCTCGACTTTACATAACGTAGATTATGGGCGGCAGCGCCACGGCGCCGTTGGGCACCGGGTCAGCCGATCTCCAGGCACAGC
>JAHBSN010000465.1 GCA_019639095.1 Actinomycetota bacterium | reverse complement strand
CGTCGACCTCGATCCAGCGCGGCGGGTCGGGCTCGGTCGGGGCATCGGTGGCCTTCCGGGTCATGGGGCCGAGGTACCCGCCCGGGGTTGACGCGATTCATACGTACGTATAAAACACTTGTATGAACGAGGACGCAACCCCGCAGCGGGCTCGCGGCGGCGCCGCCGACCCGGAGCAGACCAAGCAGCTCCTGCTCGATGCGGCGCTGCGGAGCCTGGCCGACCACGGCTACGCCGGGACCACGGCTCGGGGGATCGCCGCCGTCGCCGGCACGAACCCGGCGCTGATCAACTACCACTTCGGCGGGATGCGCCAGCTCCTGGTGGCGGCGCTGGCCCGGTCGAACGAGGCCCGACTCGCGCGCTACCGCGAGGCCACCGCCGAGGTGGTCTCGGTGGCCGACCTCATCCGCACCTGGGAGCAGCTCCACGACGAGGACGTGGCCGTCGGCCACATCGGGGCCCTGGTGGCCCTGCTCGGGGCCACCAGCACCGTCCCGGAGCTGCGCGGCGACCTGAGCGACATCTTCGGCTCCTGGCAGGGCTTCGTGGAGGAGAAGGTGTCCGCCGCCGTGGCCGGGACCCCGCTCGGGCCGTTCCTTCCCACCGAGCAGGCCGCCTTCGTGATCCTGGCGCTCTTCGTCGGCGTCGAGCTCCTCACCGGCCTCGACGGCAACGAGGGTCGGGCGGCCGAGCTGTTCCGCGCCGGCGACTTGCTTGCCGGGCTGCTGCCCGACGCGCTCTCGTCCGGGCTGCTCGCCGGGCTGGGCGGTGCGTCGTGACCGCCACCGTGATGCACGGCGACCGCCGGCAGCAGATCCGTCGGCCGCCGCTCCCGTCGTTGCGCCAGCTCGGCGTCGCCCCGCCCTCGCGTCGGCTGCTGCGCACGATCGTGGTGCGGCCGTTCGTGGTGGCTGCGGCCGTGGTGGTCGCCGGGACCACCGGGCACACGCTGGTGGCCCTCGTCCTCCTGCCCGTCCTCTACGCCTACGCCCTCTGCTGCGTGCACTGCGCGGTCCACCGGTCGCTCGGCCTCTCGGCCCGGGCCAACGAGGTGGTGCTCAGCCTGGCCTCGATGCTGGTGTTCGAGTCGGGCCACGTGATCGACGAGACCCACCGCGCCCACCACGCCGCCGACCCCGAGGGCGACGACCCCGAGTCGTACGCCGACACCCTCTCCTGGGGTCGGCTGCTGACCGAGCTGCCCCGGTACCGCTACCGGCTCTGGGGCTGGGTGGCGCGGCGCGGCCTGCGCGCCCCCGGGGCGACGGCCCTCGAGGCCACCTGGCACCTGGCGTCGCTCCTTGCGGCGGTGGTGCTCTGGGGCTCGGCCCGGTGGGCGACCCTCGCCATCGTGGGCCTGCACCTCGGCAACTCGCTCTACGTCGTCCTGTCCACGCACGGCCCCCACATGAACTGGGGCCGGCCGGTGCCCTCCGCCGACGCCCTCGTCAAGGTGCGGGGCCGGTTCACGCCATGGCTGCTGGTCGGCCACGCCTGGCACCTGGAGCACCACCTGTACCCGCAGGTCCCGCTGCCCGCGCTGCGCCGGGCCCTACCGCAGCTGGACCCGGTCGTCGACGCCCTCGGCGCCCACGAGGTGCGCGTGCCCTGACCGATCGACCGGACGGCAGCTGGGTCCGCCGGCTGCACGGTGCAGCCGCGCTCGAGCC
>JAHBSN010000464.1 GCA_019639095.1 Actinomycetota bacterium | reverse complement strand
CGTCGTCCACCGACGACACGTACACGCGGTACAGCACCGTGCCGACGATGGCGCCCTCGTCGCCTCCGGTGCCGATCTGGTCCCGCCGCACCTGCGCCTGCACCTCGTCGCTGAGGGGGACCGTGTCGGGGGTGCCGGCCTCGCTGGTGTCGGCGCCGAGGTCGTTGCCGTCCGCGTCACCGCCCAGGTCCGGGCGCACGGTCACGGTGTAGCGGTGCGAGCCGTCATCGCCGCCGTCGCCCGCGAACGGGTTGGTGCTGCCCTCGTCGGGGGCGATGTCGCGGTCGGTGAGCACGTCGACGGCGCCGCCGGTGGGGCGATACGAGATGAACGACGCGTAGCGCGCATCGGGGAACGTGCCGGCCAGCTCGATCGACTCGCCCTCGGCCAGCCGGTAGCCGAAGCCCCAGTAGGTGGCGGCGGTGTCGGGGTAGGCGATGTTGTTGACGGTCTCGTCGGCGCGGGTGGGCCACGCGCACGGGTGCTGGTCGGCAGGCGCGGCGGTGGTCGGCGAGGCGTCGGCGCCGGTGGTGGAGGGGGAGGAGGCGCCGTCGCTGCCGTCGCTGCTCGAGCAGGCGGCCAGCACCGTGAGGGCGAGGGCGGCCAGCGCGACCCGCCTCATCGCTCGGCTCCGGCCAGGTCGAGCGTCCACCACAGGAAGTTCGTGGTCTGGTCGAGGATCTCGGTGCGATGGGCCACGTAGGGCACGTGGCCGGCGCCGTCCCAGGTGGTGAGGTTGGCGGCCAGCCCGGCGGCGAGCGCCTCGTCGACGGTGGTCTGGGCCCCGGCGTAGGGCACGAGCGGGTCGGCGGTGCCGTGGAACAGCAGGGCGGCCGCCTCGCCGGGGTTGGCCCGGGTGAGGATGCGCTGGCCCGAGAGCGAGACGGCCGCCGCGACGGTGGAGTCGTAGCCCGGATTGCCGCTGTCGCCCACGTCCTCGGGCCCGTAGCCCACGTTGAGGGCGGTGATCGCCCCGGCCGAACTGCCGGCCGTGGCGATCCGGGCCGGGTCGATGCCGTGGGTGGCGGCGTTGGCTCGCAGCCAGCGGACCGCGGCCTGGGCGTCGTGCTTGGCGTCGACGATCGCCTGGAGGCAGGCGGCGGTGATCGTGCCGATGCACCCGCTCGTGGCGAGGCGGTAGTTGATCGAGACGCCGACGTAGCCCTTCCTGGCGAACACGTTGGCCTCGTCGACGATCTCGGCCGAGTTCTTGTCGCCGACCTGGAAGGCGCCGCCGTGGATCCAGACGATCGCCGGGCGCCTCGTGACCGTGTCGGTGGCGGGGGGCCGATAGAGGTCCAACGTGAGCGCCTGGACCTGGCCCGACTGGTTGGTGGCCGACCCGTAGGTGAGGTCCTTGGTGACCTGGACGGTGGTGAAGACCTCGTCGCGGTAGCGGAGCGGGGCATCGCCGGGCGGCACCATCAGCTGCCAGTCGCAACCGGTGGCGAGCAGCGCGGCCAGCGCCACGAGGGCGACGGCGACCAGCCGGCGTCGTGTCCCGTGGCCTCGGACGATGGACATGGCGATCCCCCTGGTCGGACCGCCGGTCGCGGCCTCGGTCTGTTTCTAACCAATCGGTTAGAAAATGGCAAGGACCACGCGGGTGCCGGAGCGGCCGTCGCTAGGGTCTCGTCAGTGTCACTCTGGTCGTCGTCCGGGAGCTTGGCTCGTAGGTTCTCTGC
>JAHBSN010000463.1 GCA_019639095.1 Actinomycetota bacterium | reverse complement strand
CACGTAGCGCAGCACGCGACCCGGGTTCGGGGTGCCGTCCTGGTTGCTCATGGCGAACACCTCGTCGTCGACGTGGTCGGCGGGACCGTCGCTGAGCGAGCGCACCACCGTCCAGGCCACGCCTCGCTCCTCGCACGCCGCCGCCACCGCTGCTGTCTCCATGTCGAGGCCGACGATGCCGCTCCGATGGAGGGCGGCCACCTCGGCGGGCGGCGTGATGACGTCGGTGGTCCAGAGCCCACCCGCACGAGGACCCCCGAGGGCGAGCGGGCGACGCTCGACGCCGGTGGCCGAGTCGATCACCACCTCGGGGTAGATGACCGTGCCGATCGGGGTGGTGTCGTCGACGCCGCCGCTGATGCCCACCACCACCACGACAGCGACTGCCTCGGCGTCCAGGAGGCGACGGGCGGCCGCGCCGGCCAGCTCGGTGCCCATGCCGCTCACCACCGCGAGGACCCGCCGGCCGCCGAGCCACCCGATCCATCCGTCGCCCGCACCCACGGGGCCGCGCTGGAGCCCGAGCGTCCGCACGAGCGGCTTCGCCTCGATCGGCATGGCGAAGAAGAACGCGAGGGTCCCGTCGGCCGGGATGGGCGAGGGATCGGCGGCGTCCGCGTCGGCGTGGCCGTCGGTGGTCGATGGATCGGCGCTCACGGCCGGCCCTCGCCCTCGGCGCCCACCGCGGCGAGCGACGGGAGCCGATGGACCGGCAGGGGGTGCCCGAACAGGGCGGCGGCGTTCTCGTGGGTGACCGCCCGCTGCTCGGCCACCGTGAGCCCGGCGAGGCGGTCGGCGAGGAAGTCCTGGGTGTCGGGCCAGGTGGAGTCGGCGTGGGGGTAGTCGACCTCGACGGTGATGCGATCGACGCCGATGCGATCCCGGATGGGCCAGATCGACGGGTCGTCGAGCGAGCAGAACCAGAAGTTGCGCAGGAGCACCTCGGTGGGCGTGAGCTCGGTGGACGGCCACGCCGCCCGCCCATGGCCCGACCAGCCGTGGATGTAGTCGAGCCGGTCGGCGAGCAGCGGCACCCACCCGAGCCCGCCCTCGCTCATGGCGATGCGCAGCTCGGGGAAGCGCAGGCACGCGCCCGACCACAGCCAGTCGACGCACGCGGTGAGCGACAGGCTCGAGAACAGGGTGGCGGCCACCTCCACGAGCGGTCCGTCGAGCGCCAGGTCCATCATCCCGGAGCTGCCGACGTGGAGGCACACGACGGTGCCGGTCTCCTCGCAGGCGGCGAGCACCGGATCCCACCAGCCCGAGTGGATCGACGGGTAGCCGAGCCGGTGCGGCTGCTCCGGGAGGCTCACGGCCGCGAAGCCGCGCTCGGCGTTGCGGCGGACCTCGGCGGCGGCCACCTCGGGGTCGGCGAGGAAGGCGATCCCGACGGGGACGAACCGGCCCGGGTGCGCCGAGGCCCACTCCTCGTGGAACCAGTCGTTGTAGGCCCGCACGCAGGCCTGGCCGAGCGCCGGGTCCGAACACGCCGAGTACACCGAACCGCAGAACCCGGTGATCTGGCTCGGGAAGTTGGCCGACGCCCAGATGCCGGCCAGGTCCATGTCGGTCACCCGTGCCGCCGGGTCCCAGCAGCCGCGGCGCATCTGGTCGAAGCGCACCGGCTCCATGGGTGACGCCTCCTTGGACCGACCCACCACCGCGTTCAGGCCCACCTGCGGGT
>JAHBSN010000462.1 GCA_019639095.1 Actinomycetota bacterium | reverse complement strand
GACTCGCTGTTCGAAGGGCAGGGCCTGCGGGCCGGGCGGTTCCTGCGTTCGGGCGGCTACCAGCTGGCCATGCAGTCCGACGGCCAGCTGGTGGTGCGGCGCACGTCGGGGGCCGTCGTGTGGAGCACGCGCACCCGCGTGCCGGGCTCGCGGGCGAAGCTCACCGCCACCGGCCGGCTCCAGGTGCTCGCCCCCAACGGGCGGGTGCTCTGGCAGACCAGCCCCCAGGGCCCGCCGCCGGCTGTGGAGCGCCTGGTGCTCGGCGGGAACGGCAAGATCCGCATCCTGAGCGGGCGCTGGGACCAGTCCGGAACCGAGCGGACCGTGCGGACCCGGGCGATCTGGGGGAACTGATGGTCCGCAGCCGGGTCTACCGCCAGGGCGCCGTCGAGGCCTGGGACGTCGAGGTCGAGGCGGTGTCGGAGCACCTCGCCCACGACGGCTGCGTGGTGTGGATCGACCTCGTCGGCGACGAGATCGACCGCTGCCTCGACGTCCTCGCCGACGAGCTCGGCCTCCACGAGCTGGCGGTGGAGGACGCGCTCGACCCGCACCACCGGCCCCAGCTCGGCCACTTCATCGACCACCTCCTGCTCACCTGCCCGGCGGCGCGCATCGACGTCGGGTCGGGCGACCTGCAGGTGCTGCCCATGACCGCCTTCATCGGCGATCGCTGGCTGATCACGGTCCACCCCGACGGTGCGGGGATCATCGACCGGATGCTCGAGCGCTGGGACGCCTCGCCCGAGCTCGCCGTCCACGGCGTGAGCTTCTTGGTCTACGGGCTGCTCGACGTGGTGGTCGACAGCTACTTCGACACGGTCTCGGCGTTCGACGACTTCTACGACGAGATCAGCGACGCCATCTTCGCCGAGCGTCCGATCGACCCCGACCGCCAGGCCCACTGGTTCCAGATGCGGCGGGCGCTGTTCCGGTTCCACCGGATCGCCGTGCCGATGCGGGAGGCGGTGAGCAGCCTGATGCGGCGCGAGCGGGGCTCGGTGGCCGAGGAGCTCTACCCCTACTACCAGGACGTCTACGACCACGTGCTGCGGGTGAGCGAGGCCACCGACGGCCTGCGAGACCTCGTGGCCACCATCGTCGAGACCAACCTCAGCCTGCGGGACTACCGGCAGAACCAGATCATGAAGAAGGTCACGAGCTGGGCCGCCATCATCGCCGTGCCCACCCTCGTCACCGGCTACTACGGCATGAACGTGCCCTACCCCGGGTTCGCCCACCGCGCCGGCATGTGGTGGGCCACCGGCCTCATCGTGGTCCTCTCGGCCGCCCTCTACACCACCTTCCGGCGCAAGGACTGGCTCTAGCCGGGGCCGGGCCGGTCACGGGTGACCGCTCCGGGTCCCAGGAGCGGATCAGTAGGAACGGCCGACGGCGTCCATGGGCGAAAGGACCTCCGGGCCCTCAGGCGATGGCTGCGGGCTGCGGCGGCGGTGCAGGGCGAGGGTGACGACGACCACCACCACCGGGAAGGCGGCGGCCGCGAGGATGCCGGTGCGCAGGCCCAGGCCGCCGTCGTCCGGCAGGGCATCGGCCACGCCCGCCAGCCAGGAACCGGCCGACGCGGAGGCATCGGCGATCGCACCGGCGAGCCACGGGCCGATCGCTGCGCCGAGGGCGCCGAACACGGCGAGCACCCCGAACATGGCCGCCCCGCCCGTGGGGAACCGG
>JAHBSN010000461.1 GCA_019639095.1 Actinomycetota bacterium | reverse complement strand
CGCAGGCCGTGGCCGACCGCCTCCAGGCCACCATCGACTCCCAGGTGGCCCGCAGCCTCGAGCTGGCCAAGACCGATCGCACCCTCTCGGCCCAGATCGCCCAGGAGCAGGCCGCCAACCTGGCCCGCCTCGCCGCCCTCAAGGCGGCCCGGGACCGCGAGGCCGAGGCCATCCGCGTCCGCAACGCCGCCGCCAGCAACGTCAGCGCCTCCGGCCAGGAGAGCGCCCCCAGCGGGGGCGGGAGCGCGCCGGGCGGCGCCAGCTCGACCCCGGCGCCGTCAGACTCGGGCGTGGCCCTCGCCTACGTGCAGGGCAAGCCGGTGAACGCCGCCGTGGCCGCCCAGGTCGTGGCCATGATCAACGCCGCCGCCGCCGACGGGGTCGACCTGCGCATCGGCAACTCGTACCGCTCGGTCTCCCTGCAGATCGACCTGCGCCGCCAGAACTGCGGGTCCAGCTACTACGCCATCTACGAGATGTCGTCGGGCTCGTGCCGGCCCCCCACGGCCAAGCCGGGCCAGTCCCAGCACCAGCTCGGCCTGGCGATCGACTTCGCGAACTGCTCGTCTCGCAGCACCGCCTGCTACCGCTGGCTGGCGGCCAACGCCTCCCGCTTCGGCTACTACAACCTGCCCAGCGAGGCGTGGCACTGGAGCACCACCGGCAAGTGAGCTGACCTGCGGCTTCGCCCCGGCGGGCAGCCCGATGCGCTGAGCGCGCCCACCCACCTGTTACGTTTCGGTGACGACGGCGTCATCCCCCGGCGCCGGAGGAGGGTTGCTCGTGCGTCGAGGTTCGCTGGCGATGACCATCGCGGCGGTGGCTGCCACCGTCGCCCTGGCCGGGCCGCAGGTCGCCGGATCGGCGCCCGCCAAGGACCCCCGGGCCGAGCGGGAGCGGGTGCGGGCCGAGCAGGCCGACGTCGCCGCCCAGATCGACACGAACAAGGCGAGCCGGCGGGAGATCGAAGACGCCCTCCAGGCGCTGCAGGCCAACCTCGACACGCAGGAGGCCGCCCTCGCCCGCACCGAGGCCGAGGTCGCCCAGGCCGAGCAGGACATCGCCGATGCCCAGGCGGCCATCACCACGCTCGAGTCCGAGCTGGTGGTGCTGCGCCAGGTGATGCGCGACCGGGCGGTCACGGCCTACGTCAGCCCGCCCGGCGACGACATCCTCACCGTCCTCGAGACCGACGACTTCACCACCGCCGCGGCGCGCAAGTTCTACATCGAGCTGCGCGCCCAGGACGACGCCGACGTGAGCGACCGCCTCGAGGGCGCCACCGTCGACCTCGCCTACCAGAAGCGCAAGGCCACGGCGGCCAAGAAGCGCGCTGAGGCCAAGCGGGCCGAGCAGGCCGAGCGCACCCAGGCCGTGCGGGACGCGAAGGCCAAGGAGCAGGCCGTGGCCGATCGCCTCAGCGCCACCATCGACTCGCAGGTGGCCCGCAGCGTGGAGCTGGCCAAGACCGATCGCGCCCTGTCGGCCCAGATCGCCCAGGAGCAGGCGGCGCTCGCGGCCATGCTCGCCGCCCGCCAGGAGGCCGCCCGCGCTGCGGCCGAGGCGGCCGCGGCGGCGGCCAGCCGCCCGGTGGCGGCCACCCCGCCCCCGGCATCCACCCAGAACCCCGACGGCAGCGAGAGCGCGCCGGTGCCGCCCACGCCCCCGCCCTCGGGCGGCGGTGGCGGCGTCCCCGC
>JAHBSN010000460.1 GCA_019639095.1 Actinomycetota bacterium | reverse complement strand
AGCCCGACGTGGTGCTGGCGCCGAGCGAGCCCTACGCCTTCCGTCCTCGGCACCTGGGGGAGCTGGCCGAGGTGGGGCCGGTGGTCCCCGTAGATGGACAGGACCTGTTCTGGTGGGGCGTGCGAACGCCCGCCGCGGCGGCGCGCCTGCATCGGGCGATCGGCGATGCGCTCGCCGGTGGGGCCAGCCCGGCCTAGGACACCGCACCCGCCCGGAGCGCCGAGGCCGCCTCCTCGGCGCTGCACATGCCCGCCGCCTGCCAGTCGGCCACGGCCTTCTGGAACGCCCTGGGCTTCATCTGCCCGGCCTGCACCATCGCCACCCACGAGCTCAGGGTGGGGTCCGACGCGAGCGGTCGAGGTGCGGCGGAGGCAGGGGGCGCCGCAGGACCCGTCGACGCGGCGGGCGCGACCGCCGGGCCGGACCCGCTGTCGGCCTCGGCCACGCTGCCGGGGGGTGGCACATCGTCGAGCTCCACCACCCCTGCGGCGGCCGTGGCCGCCGCGATCCAGTCGATCGCCGCCTTGTCGGGGTCGGCCGGGTCGACGGCCACCGGCACCTCCGCACCGGGGGCGGCCACCCACTTCGCGTACACGGGGATCGCGTCCTTGGGCGACTTCGCCCGGGTGCCGTCGGCCAGGCGCAGGTGCACGTCCCAGTTCGACGACCGCATGCCCATGAGCACGAAGCGGTCGAGTCCGGTGATGGTGCCCGCGGCGCGCGGGAGCTTCGCCAGCCGGCGCGAGGTGCGCAGGTCGATCGCCTTGTCGACGATGCCGTCGGGACGATCCTTGCGCTGCTTGCGCTGCACCACGTCGGACGGGTCGACGCCCCAGCGCTCGCAGAGCGCAGGCCAGTCGAGGACCCCGGCGGTGCCGTCGGTCCGCACCGGCACCGGCAGGCCGAGGCGCAGGCGGTGGGCGTGGCGGCTCCACACCTCCACCGTCACCCGCTCGGGGTCGGCGCCCGCCACCGGGAGGGCGACGGAGTACACCACCGACTCGGTGTCGTCGCCGCCGAGGCTGCGGTGGATGCCCACGATCACGCCGCCGCGAGATCGGCCCGTGGCGGCGAGGTCGGCGGCCTGGGTGATGCGACGGTCCACCAGGACCGCAACGCGCTGCACCGGCTCGGCCGCATCGTTCACGCCGCGGAGGAACCGATCGAGCAACCCCACGCGCCGGGACGCTACCGACGCGCGAGCCCGCGTGCCCGCCCGACGGCGTCGGTGGGGATCCTCTGAACTGTGAAGGGATGGTTGCCACGAAGCGCAGCGGTGCTCACCGCCCTGGAAGCGGTCCGCTCGATCGGCCCCGAAGCCTGGCAACGGGCCGAGATCACAGCGATGCGCAGCGGCTGGGATGCGGTCGACCTGATCTTCTTGGGTGGCACCCGTCAGCTCTGCCTGATGCGAGGAGGCCGCCAACTGACCACGATCCCACCCTCGCAGGCCCCGAGATTCGTTGCGCAGATGCCCTGAACGAAGCGCTGGCCGAAGCGGCGGGCACCGAGACCCGGGCATGGACCCGCGCTCGCTCGCTGGGGCTCATCTGAGCGACTCCCACCCTGCTGCGATGCGCGACCCCTCGAGATCGTCCTGCAATGCCATGGCTTCACGGAGGCCAGTGCGGCCCAGCGCGCGCACGAGCTCGGCATCGAACTCGTCGACCACGAAGCGACCTACGCCCGCCGCGATTCCGAGCACCCGTCCATGAG
>JAHBSN010000046.1 GCA_019639095.1 Actinomycetota bacterium | reverse complement strand
GATGTGCGGCGCCAGCCCCCGCGCCGCCACCGAGGCTCCGATCCCGAGCTCGCTCATCGGCCGCAGCAGCGACAGGTACCGCACGCCGGTGGGCCCGAACGCCGCACGGAGCAACTGCTCCGCCTCCCAGGACTTCGAGAACTGGTGGTTCACCGGTACGCCATCGGGCGTCACCACCGTGGGCTCGTCGGCCGACCGCTCGATGCCCATCAGCACGTCCCCCCGCCCGAGGGCCAGGGCGGCCAGCACCGAGATCGCCGAGGTGATGGCGGTGACCGGCACGTGCCCGTTGGGCGCTCCCATGGTCACGAGGTCGCGCAGCTGCGGATCGAGCGTCCGCCGGGCACCCACCAGCTTCCGCCCCAGCGCCAGCGCGAGGTGCTCGTGCGCACCCACCGGGTTGACCGCGAACGGCAGTCCGTCCGGCACCAGCGCGGCCACGAGCGCCGAGTCCTTGCCGCCGCCGATGGGCACGAGCGCGCCGGTGCCGGGCCGGGACCCGGCCCCACCGATGGGCTGGCCAGCACCGCCCCCCAGCCCGCCGGCCTCGGACCGGAGCTCCACGGGCAGGGGCACGCCGAACCCGTTCCGGTAGGCGAACTCACGCAGCCCCTCGTCGTAGAGCGCCCGGGCCAGCGCCGCCTCCGCCTCCGACAGCGGCCCCGTGGCGAGCGGCACCGGCGCCACGCACTTGTAGTAGGAGACCCCGGCCACCAGGTGCAGCACGCGGACCGCCGCGGCCACCTCGGGGGTGTCGGGCAGGTCGACCGGCAGCTCGACGACCTCGGTCAGGTCCCAGCGGTCGGCCATGCGGTAGCCCAGCTCCACCCGCCCACCGGAGACCGCTGCCCCGGTGAAGGTGAACGGGATCGGGTCGCCGGCGGGGCCTGCGACCTCGTGCCAACTCACCCCGGCACCTTACCGTCGACCCCTCGCAGGCCGACCGACCCGACGCCGCGGCCCCCGTCGTGAACAATGGCTCCGATGGCGCCCCCCACCCGATCCCGCCGACGGCGCACGTCCGCCCGCTCCACCGCCACCACCGCGGCGGTGATCGCCCTCGCCCTCTCGCTGCTGGTCGCCGCCTGCTCGTCGGGTGGGGGCGACGACGCCGCGCCCACCACGACGACCGAGCGGTCCCAGGGCGGCCCCACCACCACCGCGCCCGACGGCTCCGGTGGCCAGGGCGCCGATCCCACCGACCCCGTGCCCGTCGACGACGGCATCGCCATCGTGATCGTGTCCAGCCAGCCCGACCGCGTGTCGGGCCCCGAGGCGCGCGTCCGGGTCCGCCCGGCCAAGGGCGAGGATCCCGCCGGCATCACCGTGAAGCTGGGCGACCTCGACGTGACCGGCCAGCTCCAGGTCGTCGACGGCGCGCTCGAGGGCGTGGTCAGCGGGTTCATCGAGGGCACCAACACCCTCACGGCCGAGGCCGGGGGCGACCGCGTCACCCAACGGGTGCGGGCCTGGCCCCTCGCCGGGCCGATGATCTCGGGCCCCCACCTCCCCCTCCTGGCCTGCTCCACCGAGGCCCACGGCCTGGGCGCGCCCACCGACGCCGACTGCTCGGCACCCACCACCGTGCGCTGGAGCTACGTCACCACCACCGGGCAGGTGGCCGACCTGACCGATCCGAACGCCCTCCCGGCCGACGTCGCCCGCGCCGACGTCGACGGCAACCAGGACCTGCCCCTCGTCATCCGCCACGAGGTCGGGGTGGTCGACCGGGCCGTCTACGAGATCGCCAGCATCGACCCCAGCCCCGGGGGAGCCGACTCGAGCCAGGCCGACGCGGCATGGAACGGCCGCCTGCTCTACCGCTATGGCGACGGGTGCGGGGCCACGTTCGGCCAGGGCACGTCGTCGAGCCCGGCGCTCGATCCCGCCTACCTGCGCGCTGGCTACGCCGTGGCCACCGCCACCGCCAACAGCGGCGCGGTGCTCTGCAACGACGTGCTGTCGGCCGAGACCACGATGATGGTGAAGGAGCGCTTCATCGAGGAGTTCGGCGAACCGGAGCTCACCATCGGCGAGGGCGTCGGCGGCGGGGCCGGCCTCCTCCACCTCATGGTCCAGAACTACCCCGGCCTGGTCGACGCCGCCGTGGCCCTCGACCCGCTCCCGGACCACCTCACCGTGGCCAACGGCATCGCGGACTGCGTGCTGCTCCAGCGCTACTACGCCACGCCGGCGGGGAGCGCGCTCACCCCGGCGCAGCGCACCGCCATCGGCGGCAGCGCATCGGAGCGGACCTGCCAGCGATGGGCGGCCGGCGCCGGCTCGCTGTTCGACCCGGCCGCCGGCTGCGACCCGGCCGCCGACCCGGCGCGGATCTACGACCTCGCCACGAACCCGGGCGGGACCCGCTGCACGCTCCAGGACGCCAACGTCAACCAGCTCGGCCGCGTCCCCGGCGGCTCGTTCGCGGCCCGCCCGCTCGACAACGTCGGCGTGCAGTATGGCCTCGAGGCGTTCAACGACGGCACGATCAGCTTCGACGAGTTCACCGCGCTCAACGAGGCCGTCGGCGGCCTCGATCCCGACGGCAAGCCGCAGGCGCCCCGCCACGCCGCCGACCCCGTCGCGGTCCAGACCGCCTACGAGACCGGCCGCGTGTCCACCGGCGTCGGGGACCAGCGCAAGGTGCCCGTCATCGAGGTCGACCGAGACGACGATGCCTCAGGCGCGCCGAACGACCGCTTCCGGGCCTTCTCCCTGCGGGATCGGCTCACGCTCGGCGCCTCGGCCAAGACCGTGCCGAGCTTCCAGGTGTGGAGCCGACCAGCCGACGACGCCAGCGCCGGCCCCGACGCCGTGGCGGCCGTGGACGAGTGGGCCACCGCGCTCGTGGAGGAGCCCGGCGGCGGCAGCCGGTCCGAGCAGCTCGAGCGCACCCGCCCGACCGACGCCGTCGACAGCTGCACGCCGACCGGTTCGTCCTCACCGGTGCGCGGCACCGACGTGTGGGAGGAGGAGGACGGGCCCTGCGCCGAGGCGTTCCCGATCGGGGGCGACACCCGCACGGCGGCCGGCGCGCCTCGCAGCGACGACGTCCTGAAGTGCCAGCTCAAGCCGGTGGACCCCGACGACTACGAGCGGCGCCTCACCGATGCCCAGATCGCCGAGCTCGAGCAGGTCTTCCCCGAGGGGGTGTGCGACTGGGCGGTGGCCGGCGTCGGCCAGTCGTCGCCGAGCATGACCGATCGGACCTACGAGGACGTCGAGTCGCCCGCCGACCTGGCCTGACCGCCGCCCGCCTCCGGGCGCAGGTGGACCACGTCGCCCACGGCCAGCACCCGCCGCCCGCCCTCCAGCACCTCCACCACGAGGTGCCCCTCCTCGGTGACGTCGATCGCCGTGCCCACGACGTCGTCGGCGCCGAGGTCGACCCGGACCCGCCGGCCGAGCGTGGCCGAGCGGGCCCGCCAGGCGTCGAGCAGCTCGGCCGGCCCCGACGGGCCGCCCACCAGGCCGCCGTAGGTGGTGTGGAGCCGGCGCAGCAGGGCCACGAGCAGGTCGGCCCGGTCCGGGGCCGAGCTCGGCGCCACCACCTCGTCGAGCGCCACCGCGGTCTCGGCGAGGTCGCCCGGCGCCGACCCGGCCCACGCCACGTTCAGCCCGATGCCGGCCGCCACCACGGCGCGGTCGTGGGGGCCGGGAGGCGACCAGCCGCCCGCCGGCTGGCTCGCCGCCGGCCAGTCGGCCTCGGCGAGGATGCCGGCGACCTTGCGGTCGACCCCGCTCCCGTCGCCGGGCCAGACGAGGTCGTTCGGCCACTTCACCCGCACCGCGGCGCCCGCCACCTCGGCCACCGCGTCGACCGCCGCCACCGCCAGCGCCATGGTGCTGAGACCGGCCACCGCGGCGGGCGGGCGCAGCAGGACCGTGGCCATGAGGGCGGCGCCGGCCGGCGCCTCCCAGGTGCGGCCGCGCCGGCCCCGCCCGGCCCGCTGGTGGTCGGCCACCACCACGACGCCTTCGGGCTCGCCCTGGCGCGCCAGCTCGAGCACGTCGGTGTTCGTGGATCCGGTCTCGGCGACCCATCGCACGTCGGCGAAGCGGGTGCCGGCGAGATCGGCTCGCACCCGGGCCACGTCCACGGCCCGAAGTGAAGCCCCTGGCCGGAAGTTTCCGCAACCCCCGCAGCGTGCTCTAGACATAGCCCGTGCTCTCCAAGATCCTGATCGCAAACCGGGGCGAGATCGCCGTCCGGGTCATCCGTGCCTGCCAGGAGCTGGGCATCACCTCCGTGGCGGTGTACTCGGACCTGGATCGCGACGCCCTCCACGTCCGCCTGGCCGACGAGGCCTACGCCCTCGGGGGCCAGACCGCCGCCGAGAGCTACCTCAACACCGAGAAGATCCTCGAGATCATCGACCGGTGCGGGGCCGACGGCGTGCACCCCGGCTACGGCTTCTTCTCGGAGAACACCGACTTCGCCCGGGCCATCACCGACCGCGGGGTCACCTTCATCGGTCCGCCGCCCGAGGCCATCGAGGTCATGGGCGACAAGGTGTCGAGCCGCATCGCCGCCGAGAAGGCCGGCGTGTCGGGCGTGCCCGGCACCACCGAATTCCTGTCCTCGGGCGACGAGGTGGTGGCCTTCGGCGCCGAGCACGGCTGGCCCGTGGCCATCAAGGCCGCCTACGGCGGCGGCGGTCGCGGCATGCGCGTGGTGCACAAGCCCGAGGACGCCCACGCCGCGCTCGCGTCGGCGATGTCCGAGGCGCTCAAGGGCTTCGGCCGCGAGGAGTGCTACGTCGAGCGCTTCCTCACCAAGCCCCGCCACGTCGAGATGCAGATCATCGGCGACCAGCACGGCACCTGCGTCTGGATCGGCGAGCGCGACTGCTCCGTGCAGCGCCGCCACCAGAAGCTCATCGAGGAGTCCCCCGCCCCGAACTTCCCCGACGAGACCCGCCGGGCCATGGGCGAGGCCGCGGTGCGCGTGGCCGAGGCGTGCGGCTACTACAACGCCGGCACCGTCGAGTTCCTCTACCAGGACGGCGAGTTCTACTTCCTCGAGATGAACACCCGCCTCCAGGTGGAGCACCCGGTCACCGAGCTCGTGTCGGGCATCGACCTCGTGCGCGAGCAGATCCGGGTCGCCTCGGGCGAGCCGCTCTCGTTCGGCCAGGACGACGTCGAGCGGCGCGGCTGGTCGATGGAGGTCCGGGTCAACGCCGAGAACCCCGCCGAGGGCAAGTTCCTCCCCGCTCCGGGCCGCATCGACAAGCTGGTGCCCCCGCAGGGCTTCGGCACCCGCTGGGACGGCGGCTACGAAGGTGGCGACGAGGTCAGCCAGTTCTACGACAACCTCGTGGGCAAGCTCATCGTGTGGGGCTCGGACCGGCCCACCGCCATCGGCCGGCTCAAGCGGGCCATCCGCGAGATGGTGATCGAGGGCATCGACACCACCCTGCCCGCCCAGCTCGTGATGCTCGACCACCCCGACTTCGTGGCCGGCGAGCACAGCACCAACTGGGTCGAGAGCGACGCCCTCGACCTCACCGGCGTCGGTGGGCGCCTCGGCGGCGCCGCCCCCGAGGCCGACGCCGAGGCCGAGCCCAAGGTGCGGCGCGACGTCGACGTCGAGGTCAACGGCAAGCGCTTCTCGGTGGCCATGTGGGTGCCCGAGTCCCAGCTGGCCGCCGCCGCCCCGAGCGGAGGCGGTGCCGCCACCGCCAAGGCCCGTCCCCGGCGTGCCGCCGGTGGCGCCGCCGGTGGTGCTGCCGGCACCGGGGCGATCGCCGCCCCGATGCAGGGCACCATCGTCCGGGTGGAGGTGGCCGTCGGCGACGAGGTGGCCGCCGGGCAGGTCGTCTGCGTCCTCGAGGCCATGAAGATGGAGAACAACGTGGCGGCCGACGTGGCCGGCACGGTGGCCGAGGTCAAGGTGGAGGCCGGCCAGGCCGTCGCATCGGGCGACGTCGTGGTGGTCATCACCCCCGCCGAGGCCTGACCGTCGGACCCGGGCGGCCTACTCGGCCGCCTCGCTCAGCGCCTCGGCCAACGCCGGGTGCACCAGGATGCTCTCGGCCAGGTCGGCCACCCGCAGCCCCGCGGTCACGGCCAGGGCGATCACCGAGATCAGCTCCGCCGCGCTGCGCCCGACGATCGACCCGCCGAGCACCACCCCGGTGGCCGGGTCGGACACGATCTTGACGAACCCGCGCGGGTCGTCGTTGATCAGCGCCTTGGCCGACGCCGAGAACGGCACCTTCGTGACCCGCACCTTGCGGCCCACGGCGAACGCGTCGGCCTCCACCAGGCCGACGTCGGCGATCTCGGGGTCGGTGAAGATCGCCGAGGCCGCCTTCTCGTAGTCGAGGTGGCGATGGGGCCCGGCGTGGAGCCCGAGGGCGTGCTCGGCGATCTTGCGGCCCTGCATGGTGGCCACCGACGAGAGCGGGAGCTTCCCCGACAGGTCGCCGGCGGCGTAGATGTGGCCGATGCTGCTCTTGCAGTTGTGGTCCACCACCACGTAACCGCCGTCGAGTTCGACCCCGACCTCCTCGAGGCCGAGGCCCTCGGAGTTGGGGATCGACCCGATGGCGAGCAGCACGTGCGAGCCGCGCGCCACGCGCCCGTCGTCGCAGCGCACCGCCACGCCGTCGTCGGTCACGTCGATGCCCTCGGCGCGAGCGCCCTTGAGCAGCCGGACCCCCCGCTCGATGAAGGTGTCCTCGAGCACGGCCGCCACCTCGGGGTCCTTCTGGGGCAGCACCTGCTGGCGGCTCACGATGAGCGAGACCTTGGAGCCGAAGGCGGAGAACATGTGCACGAACTCCACGCCCGTGACGCCCGAGCCCACGACCACGAGGTGCTCGGGCAGCTCCGGCGGCGGGTAGGCGTGGCGGGTGGTGAGCACGCGCTGGCCGTCGATGGGCGCCCAGTCGGGGATGCGCGGCCGGCTGCCGGTGGAGAGCACGATCGTGTCGGCCTCGATCACCTCGGTCTCGCCCCCGGGCCCGGTGACCTCCACCGAATGGGGGCCGACCAGTCGGCCGGTGCCCTGCAGGAGGCGGACGCCCTGGCTCTCGAGCAGCCCGATGACCGACGACTCGAGCCGCTTCTCGATCCCCACGATCCGGGACCGCAGGGCCTCGAAGTCGAGCTCCGCGTGCACCTGCACCAGGCCCATGCCGGCGGCCCGGCGCATCTCGTTCATGGCCCCGCCCGTGGCGATCATGGCCTTGGACGGGATGCAGTCCCACAGGTGGGCGGCCCCGCCCACCACGTCGCGCTCGATCAGGGTGACCCGGGCTCCGAGGCGGGCCGCCGTGGTGGCGGCCTGGTTGCCGGCGGGCCCGCCACCGATGATCACGAGGTGCTGAGGCATGGCCGCAGGCTACCGACGGCGGGTGCCGAGCCGGGACGCTGCGACGGGCGGCGATCGCCGCCGATCAGCCGAGCAGCGCCGAGCGGTCGATCGCGTCGGCCGCGCCGTCGTCGTCGACGTCGGCCACGGCGAACCGGGCGGCGCCCACCACCTCGGGATCGGCGTTGCCCATGGCCACGCCCCAGCCGACCGTCTCGATCGCCGACAGGTCGTTGTGGCCGTCGCCCACCATCATCACGCGCTCGAGGCCGACGCCCAGGTCGGCGGCCACGGCGGCGACGCCCGCCGCCTTCGAGACGCCCTCGACGGTGATCGACACGAACACCGCACCGGGCATGAGGGGCGACGTGGCCGCCGACCCGACGGTGCCGGCGGGCGCGGCCGCCAGCGCGTCGGGCGCGTCGGCGACCGGGACGACGAACTGCACCCGCACCACGGGGTCCGACAGGGTGCCGAGGCGGCGCCGCACGAAGGGGAGCCCGAGGAGGTCGGCGTGCTCGCGGGCCAGGCGGGCGTCGCTGTCGACCACGTAGTCGTCCCAGCTGTAGGCCTCGAACACCCACCCGCGGTCGGCCGCAGCGACCGCGCACCGGTCCACCGCCTCCGCCGGGAGCGGCGTGGTTCGCACCTCGCCCGAGCCGGGATGCCAGCGGGCACCGCCGGTGTGGAAGACGTGCCACCCGTCGGGATCCAGGCGCGCCGCCCACTCACGGGTGGGCCCGGCCGCCAGTCGAGCGGTGCAGAGGGTCAGCCGCTGGCCCCGGTCGCGTGCTCGGTCGGCCGCCGCCCAGAGGCCCTCGCTCGGCGCACCGGCCGATCCCACCAGCGTTCCGTCGACGTCGAGGCAGATGAGGGGGAGCACGGGCGCAGACTCTGGCAGGCCCGCCGCGTGGGCCGCCAACCCGCCGCATCCGTTGACCGATGCACTCTCATGGTGTTTCCTGCTCTCTCCGATCGGAAGGAGCCACCGTGACCACGATCCCGCCGGCCGTCGACGGTGCCGCCGTCGTCGTCTTCGACCCTGCCACCGCCGGGGCGCTCGCCACGGCGTACGACCAGTTGGCGAGGGACCTCGACCAGCTCCGGATCGTCGAGTCGACCACGTTCGACCACGCCTGCGAGCAGTGGCGCGGCCGCACCGCCGTGTGGGCGGCGCGACAGCGCCCGGACCTCGTCGCCCACCTGCAGCGAGCGGCCCGGCTCTGCGAGGAGGCCGCCCTCGCCGCTCGAGCCGCCGTGGGCCGGGCCGCCGAGGCGCAGCTGGCGCGCAACGCCGCCGCCACGGTGGTGCGCCAGCAGGCGGAGGCCCGGGCCGAGCTCGGCCAGGCGAGGGTGACGTGAGCGGCGTCGACAGCACGGCGAGCAGCGCCCGGCCGGAGGACCTCCGGGGCTACCACGACGACGTCCTGCGCCGCATCGGCGCCGTGGATCGCTCGCTCCACCAGGTCGAGGCGGCCGTCGCCGCCTACGAGGCGAGCTGCGCCGAGGTCCCGCTCGCCCTCCCCTCCCCCGCTGCCGTCACCGAGCCGCTCGGCGACCTCCGGGCCCTCGCCCGACGGGTGGCCGAGGTGGCCGAGGCGTTCCTGCTCGCGGATCGGTCACCCACCGGTGGGATGGCCTGGAGCACCGACGGCGCCGTCGCCCGGGTGATCCTCGATCGATTCCCGCAGCTGGCCAACACCACCGTGCTCGGGGCGGTGGCCGACGAGCTCGCGATCGAGGTGGCCGAGGGCATCGAGCGGGCCGCCACCGACGGCGCCAGCGGTCTGGCCGACCTGCGGGCGTCGGTCCCGGCCCGGCTCGCCTCGGATCCCGTCTTCGCCCGGGCGGTGATGGCTCGGGTCGACCACCGCCTGGCCGCCACCGTCGACCGGCTCGCGCTCGACGCGCGGCCCGGCTACCCCAGCGCCGACCTCCGGTGGCTCGGCTCGCTGTTCGCTCGCGGGGCAGCCGGTGCCGACGGCCGACCGACCGACGCCACCCGACGCCTGCTCGGCGATGCCCCCGGCCGCACCGCGGTCCGGATCCTGCGCAGGAGCTCCCGTGCCCACCTCCCCGTGCTGGCCGTGGAGGCGATCGCCCGGGCCGCCCTCCGGCATCCCTCGAAGGAGGACCGGAGCCACCTCTTCCTCATCGACGAGGACGGCCGCGACACCGGTGACGACGCGATCTTCCTCGACGCCGCCGAGCACCCCGGCCTGGCCCTGCGCCTGCTCACCGGGCGCGATCCCGATCGCCCCTCGCGGCCGCAGGTCGAGCGCCTCGTGGCCGACTCGGCCGGCGAATCGCAGGTCGGCCTGGCGGCCCTGCTGCGCTCGGCGCGCCGCGCGCCCCAGCGCTACGTCGACGGGGCCCTCTCGCGCTCCGGGCTGGCCCTGCAGTTCGGCACCGTCGCCGGCCTCGCGTCGCTCCCCCAGCGCCGACGGCGGACGTCGGTGCCCGACCGGCCCCTGGTCCTGGCCGCCCTGTCCCTCGTGCTCGACCACCCCGACCTGGCGGCCGCCGACACCCGAGGATCCGACGCCGAGGTCACCGGCCGGACGCCCGTCGAGGACCTGACCGGGTTCTTCGAGCACGCCGCGCGCGACAAGGTGACCTGGGCGGTCGCCCTGGAGGGGGCGAGTCGGCGACGGCTCGCCGCGACCACGAAGGCGATCCTGGACCACGACGAGGACGAGCTGGACCTGGTCGGTCGCTTCGATGCGGTGGTCGCCCGGGCCGCGCGGCGGGCCGATGCGCCCGACCGGGTGCTCGACCCGGTGATCCACGCTGCAGCCGACGCGGGGGCGGACCGGTTGGAGGGGCGGTACGGCCCGCTCGCCGGCGGCGCGGCGGCCCTGGTGCTGCAGGCCGGGGGCGACCGCCTCGGCGATGCCGTTGCGGAGGATCCCGGCACGGCGCAGGAGCAGCTCGAGGCAGGGGGCTCGGCCGAGGCCGATCGCATCCTTGCGGTGGTCGACGCGCTCCCCGGCGAGGTGGTGTGGAGGGGATCCGGGGTCGGGGGCCGAGCCGAACTCGTGGCCGCCGCCCGTGACGCAGACGGGCACCGGGTGTTGCTGCAGTGGGAGCGGGCCCAGTCGCCCGAGGTCCGCAAGGTCCTCACCAACCTGGAGGCGGCCTACCGGAGGGGGTTCGAGGCGGTGGCTCGGATGCCTTCCGGCGGGTGATCCCGTCGAAATCTTCGGACATCTGTCCGACAGATTCCCTCATCATCGGACCTTTTCTGCCGATCCGTCCCATCGAACGTCACGCTCGGTAGCGTTGCCGCTTCGTACCGAAGCCTCTGCTCCGCCCCCGGTACCCATCCACCCCGATCCCATCCCACCAGGAGCTCCACCCCGATGTCCTCCACCGTCGAGCAGACCGAGACGGCCACCCGCCCGCACCGCCGCCCCCGCCGGGCGCTGATCGCCCTGGCGGTCGCCGTCGTGGGCGCCCTCGCGCTGGCCGGCTGCTACAGCGCCGGCCAGCAGCAGGACATGGACCTGGTGAACAGCTACCGGCGGGCCAACGGCGCCCCCGCCGCCGCTGCGGATGCCGCGGCCATGGCCAAGGCCCAGGCGTGGTCCGAGCACATGGCCGCCACCGGGGTCATGGAGCACACCGGCGGCGGCACCAAGCTCGACACCCGCGGGGTGAGCGGCTGGTGCTCGTACTGGGAGAACGTCGGCTACGGCAGCTCCGTCGAGGCCGTCCACAACGCGTTCCGGAACTCGCCCACCCACCGCAGCAACATGCTGAGCCCGGCGCACCGCATCGGCACCGGCGTGTACAAGAAGGGCACGCGGTACTGGGTCACGGAGATCTACCTCCGCAACTGCTGACCGCCGGCCGGCTTTGGGGTCGGCGAAGCGGTGAAACGTAGGCTCGGACCTCGATGAGCGACGAAGCCACGCCCCACGCCGACCCCACGCTGGACGACTGGAAGGCCCTGGCGGCCAAGGACCTGAAGGGCCGCTCGCCCGACGAGCTCACCCGCACCCGACCCGAGGGGATCGACGTCAAGCCGCTGTACACCGCGGCCGACGTCGAGGGGCTCGACACCGACACGCTGCCGGGGTTCGCACCGTTCACCCGTGGCGTGCGGGCCACCATGTACGCCAACCGGCCGTGGACGATCCGCCAGTACGCCGGGTTCTCCACCGCCGAGGAGTCCAACGCCTTCTACCGCCGCAACCTGGCCGCGGGCCAGCAGGGCGTGTCGGTGGCGTTCGACCTGGCCACCCACCGCGGCTACGACTCGGACCACCCCCGCGTGGTGGGCGACGTGGGCAAGGCCGGCGTGGCCATCGACTCGGTCGAGGACATGAAGATCCTCTTCGACGGGATCCCGCTCGAGAAGATGTCGGTCTCGATGACCATGAACGGTGCCGTGCTGCCCGTGCTCGCCTCGTTCGTGGTGGCCGGCGAGGAGCAGGGCGTGAGCCAGGAGCAGCTGGCCGGGACCATCCAGAACGACATCCTCAAGGAGTTCATGGTCCGCAACACCTACATCTACCCGCCGGCGCCCTCCATGCGGATCGTGGCCGACATCATCGAGTACACGTCGCAGCACATGCCGAAGTGGAACTCGATCTCGATCTCCGGGTACCACATGCAGGAGGCGGGGGCCACGGCCGAGCAGGAGCTGGCCTTCACCATCGCCGACGGCCTCGAGTACGTGCGGACGGCGATCGCCCGGGGCATGGACGTCGACGCCTTCGCCGGCCGGCTGAGCTTCTTCTTCGCCATCGGCATGGACTTCTTCATGGAGGTGGCCAAGCTGCGCGCCGCCCGCATCCTGTGGCACCGGGTGATGAGCGAGTTCGAGCCGAAGAACCCGAAGTCGCTCATGTTGCGCACGCACTGCCAGACCTCCGGCGTGTCGCTCACGGCGCTGGATCCGTACAACAACGTGATCCGCACCACCATCGAGGCGCTCGCCGCGGTGCTCGGCGGCACGCAGTCGCTCCACACCAACGCCTTCGACGAGGCGCTCGGCCTGCCCACCGACTTCTCGGCCCGCATCGCCCGCAACACCCAGCTCGTCATCCAGGAGGAGACGGGCGTTCCCCACGTGATCGATCCGCTCGGCGGCTCGTACTACGTGGAGGCGCTCACCAACGAGCTGGTGGAGAAGGCCCAGGCGCTCATCGACGAGGTCGAGGAGCTCGGGGGCATGACCAAGGCTGTGGAGTCCGGGATGCCCAAGCTGCGCATCGAGGAGTCCGCCGCCGGTCGCCAGGCCCGCATCGATCGGGGCGACGACGTCGTGGTGGGCGTCAACCGGTACACGGTGGCCGAGCCCGAGCTGGTCGACGTGCTCGACATCGACAACGCCGCCGTGCTGGCCCAGCAGGTGGCCAAGCTCGAGAAGATCCGGGCGTCTCGTGACGACGGTGCCGTGAAGGCCGCGCTCGCCGCCCTCACCGAGGGCGCCCGGGGCGACGGCAACCTGCTGGCGCTGTGCATCGACGCCGCCCGGGCCCGGGCCACCGTCGGGGAGATGAGCGACGCCATGGAAGAGGTGTTCGGCCGCCACGCCGCCGAGGTCCGCACCGGGCTCGGCACCTACGGGCGCGACTACGAGGGCGACGAGGCCTTCGCCGCTCTGTCGGCCCGGATCGAGGCGTTCGCCGCCTCGCACGGCCGCCGGCCCCGGATGCTCGTGGTCAAGATGGGCCAGGACGGCCACGACCGTGGCGCCAAGGTGATCGCCACGGGGTTCGCCGACCTCGGCTTCGACGTCGACGTGGGCGTCCTGTTCCAGACGCCCGCCGAGGCTGCCGCCGACGCCGTCGACAACGACGTGCACGTGGTGGGGGTCTCGTCGCAGGCCGCCGGGCACAAGACGCTCGTGCCCCAGCTCATCGCCGAGCTGGAGGCGCGCGGCGCCGGCGACATCTCGGTGGTCGTGGGCGGCGTGATCCCGCCGCAGGACTACGACTTCCTGCGCCAGGCGGGCGTGGCGGCGATCTTCGGCCCCGGCACCAACATCGTGGGCGCCGCCGGCGAGGTCCTCGACCTGCTCGAGCGCTGACCGGTCGGGCGGCCATCGGTCCGCCCGACGACGGCACCCGATCCGGACATCGCGCCCGAACCTCCTGGACATACCCGCCCAAACCGTTTGGCGCAGATTCTGCGCAGAATCTGCGCCAAACAGCACGAGCGCGGCACCCGACCCGGTCGGGGGCGAATCGTCGGGATCGGCGGGGTCGGCAGCGGTCAGTCGGCGTCGGGGTCGAAGAGGCTGCCCAGCTCCACCTCGGCGAGGTGATCGGCGGCGGTCACGCCCCAGAACCCCCGAGGCGCGAGCAGCTCGTCGATGAACGCCTCCATGTAGGGGTGGAACTGCGCCCGCAGGGCGAGGACCCGGCTGAAGCTCTCGTCGAAGCCGCGCAGCGGCACCCCCTGGAGCGACAGCGCCGAGTAGCCGATCGACCACCCCCGGGAGGTCAGGTCGCCCCGCAGGTCCGGCACCGCCTCCACCCCGACGCGCTCGGCCAGGCCCGAGACGAGCCGGACCGCCTGGCGGTGCAACCGCAGCGCGGACCCCCGCTCCGCCCCCTCCACCGCGCTGGCGAACGCGATCGCCGCATCGGTCACCACGCCGAGCCCCGTGACCCACGAGTGGCCGCGGTGCTTCGAGCGGAACCACAGCAACACCGGCAGCGACATGTGCGAGTCGTAGACCTCCGCGCACCAGTCGGCCCACTCGTCGAACATGGCGTTGAGCGAGGTCAGGTCGCCGTCGGGACCGACGTGGCTGCGCACCAGCGAGATGGGGGTGATGCGGGCGTCGGTGAGGTCGTCGAGCTTGAGCAGCTGGCGCTCCCGGGCCGAGTAGGCGGCGTTGAGCGTGGGCAGGAACCCGATCACCAGGCCGAGCGTGCCCAGCCCGCTGAACCCCTCGAGCACCGTGAGCACCCGCATCAGCCCCGTGGCCGGGAGGATGTCGCCGAACCCGATCGAGAAGTAGACGACGCCGGAGTAGTACCAGGCGTCCCCCACCGATTCGATGGCGCCACCGAAGTGGTCGCGGAACCCCCACCACACGAGGCCCCAGCCGAACATCTCGACCAGGGTCCACGTGGCGAGCAGCCCCAGGAACGACGCGGGGCCGAACCGCGACAGCCAGCGCTCCCGCCGCACCTCGTCCCGCACCCGCAGGCACGCCCGCCGGGTGGCCCACCAGACCCCCCGGTAGTACCAGCTGGTGAACGACAGGCGGTTGGCCCGGATGCTCGTGGCGAGGAGCGTCTCGAACGAGTCGAGCAGCATCCAGACCACCAGGGCAGCGCCCACCACGATCGCCACGGCGTTCACGGGAGGCGAGTCTCGCGCCGGGGCTCAGCTGCTGGCGGCGATGGCCGCGGCCACGGTCTCCTCGTCGCACACCACCGAGCGCGGGCCCGACGCCGACGGCGGCACGGGGGCCGACGGCGCCGCCGCCCACGGCCGGCCCTCCACGTAGTGCTGGGTGAACGTGCGCATGACGTGGGCCACGCCCAGGTCCTCCACCTCGCGCAGGTCCGGCGCGTAGTGGTTGCGGGGCGTGGTGGCGGCGCTGATCAGCTCGAACGAGGGGAAGTAGTCGACGAAGTCGAACCGGCGGTGGGCCTCGTCGGCGGCCACGCGCAGCACGGCCTTGGAGGCGGTGGTGGACACGAGCACGTGGCGGTCCTCGTAGGTTGCGATCAGCGGCACCGGCGAGACGGTGAGCAGGATCCGCACGTCGGGGTTGACCGAACGGATCGACTCGCACAGGGCGAACAGCCCGCCGCGCACGTCGTCGATCCCGAAGTTGACGAACTCGTACCGCTCGGGGTCCCACGACCCGCCGTTCACCCCCGGCGCGGTGGCGAACACCGCCCCGTCGGCCCGGCTCCGCCACGCCTCGGTGAGGCCGAGGGTGAACACGAACACGTCGGAGTCCTCGAACACCGAGCGCGTGGCGGCGAGGTGGCAATCCCGGTCGGCCTCGAGCGCGGCGGCGTCGGCGAACCCGTCGGGCTCCACCAACGGCCGGAACGGGTCGACCACCACCTCGCCCCGCGCCCACGGCTGCTCCTGCGGTGCAAACCCGCCGTAGGCCCGCTCGAACAGCTGCAGCGCCTGGGCCACCGTGTAGACGTTGCCGTACCGAGCCGAGAAGACCCCGTACTGGCGGGCCAGGGCGTCCTCGGCCCTCATGCCGTCGGGCGCCGCCTCGGCCACGAAGTAGTGCAGGCCCGAGCGGGCCAGGTGGCGGGAGAGGTGCTGGGCGAAGCAGCTGCCCATGGTGCCGACGCGGTCGTCGGGCCCGACGCCGAAGCGGGTGTGCACCACCGCATCGAGCCCGCCCGGGGGCGCCCACGTGACCGCCCTGGACCAGAACTGGTGGTCGCCGATGCCCTGGTAGGGGTGCGAGGCCATCTCAACGCCCTCCGGAGGCGCCCGACACCAAGGCGGGCGCCGAGGTGCCCAGCGTGGCCGGGAAGCGGGGATCCACCTCGAGGTGGTCGGTGTCGACCTCGGCCGGGTCGAGCGACGCGTAGCGGTCCATGCAGCGGACGACGAAGGTGGGCAGGTCGATCAGCTCGCCCGACGCGAGGCGCCAGACGTAGGCGCCGGGCAGGTCGAGCACGTCGGCCACCGCCGGGTACAACGGCCACACGACCGACGACGCCAGGAGGCCGTCGGGCAGCACCTGCTCCCAGCCGTAGCGGACCAGCTCGGGGTCGGCGTCGAGGAGCACGGCCACCGACCGGGCGAGCTGCACCAGGGCATCGATCCGGGGGTGGTTGTTGGTGAGCATGAAGGCGCCACGTCGCCCGAGCGGCAGGAACCAGCCGGCGAAGTCGACGTCGGTGGGCTCGAAGATGCCCCGCAGCTCGGCCACCGCCGGCGCCCAGGCATCGAAGTACCCGAGCCCGGCGAACACGTCCGGGCGGAAGCAGGACAGGACGTCGTCGACCGAGAAGCCGTGGGTCCAGCCCCAGGCGCAGATCTTCGAGTGGTACGGGCCGACCGCGCCCTCGAGCTCGCCACCGCGCCGCAGCAGGAGCGGCGTCTGGTCGGGGTGGAACGCCGGGAACCAGACGGTGGGCACGACGACGATGCGGGGGGCTGCGCCGCAGTCGGCGGCGATCGCCTCGGCCTGCGAGCGCGGGATCGAGCACACCCACACGTCGGCGTCGGCCAGCAGCGGGCGCAGGCCCGCCGGCTCGGCGCCGAGCCACGCCAAGGACGTGACCTGGTCGTCGGGGAGCATCGCCGCCAGGGCGGCGTGCAGCCCCCCGGTCTGGCAGTTGCTCATCACCACGATGTTGCGGCCCATGCCACCTCGTCGGGATCGTCGGTTCGGTCGGTCGGCGTTCGCGCCGCCCAGTCTCCCATGCCGCCCGGCGACCTTCGACCCACCGACGCCCGGGTACCGTGGCCCGATGCCGGAGGCCGACGTGGAGGAGCTGGCCGGGGCCGTGGTGGCGGGCGACCGCCGGGCGCTGGCGCGGGCCATCACCCTCGTCGAGTCCACCCGGGCCGACCACCGGTCGCAGGCGGCCGCCCTCCTCGACGAGGTCCTGCCCCGCAGCGGCGGCGCCGTGCGGGTGGGGATCAGCGGACCGCCCGGCGTCGGCAAGTCGACCTTCATCGAGGCCGTCGGCTCCCACGTGACCGGGGCCGGCCACCGCCTCGCCGTGCTGGCGGTGGACCCCTCGAGCAGCCGATCGGGCGGCTCGATCCTGGGCGACAAGACCCGCATGGAGACCCTGGCCCGCAACCCTCAGGCCTTCATCCGGCCCTCGCCATCGGGCGGCGAGCTGGGCGGCGTCGCCCGGCGCACCCGCGAGGCCATGCTGCTCTGCGAGGCGGCCGGGTTCGACGTGGTGGTGGTGGAGACGGTGGGCGTCGGCCAATCGGAGCTCGCCGTGGCCGACCTGGTCGACCTGTTCGTGCTCCTGGCGTCGCCGAGCGGCGGCGACGACCTCCAGGGCATCAAGCGCGGGATCATGGAGCTAGCCGACCTCGTGGTGGTCACCAAGGCCGACGGCGACCTCGCCACCTCCGCCAACCACGCCGCCGCCGACCTGCGCCGCGCCATCCACCTGCTGCGCCCCAAGTACGAGGGCCTCGAGACCGAGACCCTGCTCGTCTCGTCGCCCACCGGGACCGGCATCGCCGAGGTCTGGGACCACGTGGTGGC
>JAHBSN010000459.1 GCA_019639095.1 Actinomycetota bacterium | reverse complement strand
GCCAGCTCGTCCCGCCAGCCGGCCAGGCGGGGCTCCACCACCATCGCGGCCGGCTCCAGGTCGTTCGGCCCGGTCGCCGTGGGGCCGCCGAGGTCGTCCCACGCCCGGTAGACCGCCGGCGTGGCGCACCCGAACGGGGGCGTCACCAGCGTGAACGTGCGATCCTCGTGCGCAAGCGGCTCGAGCACCTCGCCGATGCCCGTCACCCGGGCCCGCCCGCCCCGGATGCAGAACGGCACGTCGGCGCCGAGCTCGGCGGCACGGACCGCGTCGTCGAAGCCGGCCCAGCGCAGCACGGCGGCGGCGTCGGCCGACCCACCGCCGAGGCCGGCGCCGGCCGGGATCGACTTGGCCAGGCGGACGTGGGCGCGGCGGCCCACCAGGCGCAGGGCCCGGCGCACGAGGTTGTCGTCGTCGGCGGGAACGGCCAGTCCGGTGGCTCCCACCACCTCCAAGCCGTCGCCCGGCGAGAACGCCAGCTCGTCGGCCAGGTCGATCGTGACCATCTCGGCGTCGATCAGGTGGAACCCGTCGGGCCGCACGCCCACCACCCGCAGCGACACGGTGAGCTTGGCCGGAGCCGAGACGACGGTGGGCGCGGTCACCGGGCGATGGTACGGCGGGCCGGCTCGCCCGGGTGGCTCACGGCGGCGGCGCGCCGAGGTCGGCCACCGCGTGGGTCAACCGTCCCCAGTCCTGCACCGACAGCCGCTCGGGCCGGTCGGCCGGGTCGATCCCGGCGGCGGCGAACGCCTCGGGGCGCACGCGCCCGGCCAGGGAGCGGCGCAGCATCTTGCGACGCTGGTTGAACGCCGCCTCCACCAGCGCCACGAGCAGGTCCGGGTCGGCGTCGGTGGCCGGTTCGGGCCGCCGCACCACCTCCACCAGCGCCGAGTCCACCCTCGGGCGGGGCAGGAAGACGTCGGGCCCCACCCGTCCCACCACCTTCGCCGTGGCCCGCAGCGCCACCTTCACCGACGGGATCCCGTAGGCCGGGGTGCCCGGCGCCGCCGCCAGCCGCTCCCCCACCTCCTTCTGCACCATCACGAGCATGCGCTCGATGGCCGGGACCCCGGCCAGGAGGTCGAGCACCAGCGGTGTGGCCACGTTGTACGGGAGGTTGGCCACCAGGGTCCATCGCTCGTGCCCGCCCAGCACCTCGTCCCAGTCGAGCCGGAGCGCGTCGCCCTCCACCACGGCCACGGGCCGGTCGGCCACCACCTCGCGCAGCACCGGCAGCAGGTGGCGGTCGAGCTCGACGGCGGTCACCGAGGCGCCGGTCTCGGCCAGCGCGAGGGTGAGCGACCCCAGCCCGGCGCCGATCTCGACCACGTTCGAGCCCGGTCCGACGCCGGCCAGGCGGGCGATGCGCCGCACCGTGTTCGGGTCGACCACGAAGTTCTGCCCGAGGGCCCGGCTCGGCCCCAGGCCGTGCTGCTCGAGCAGGGCGGCGAGGGCGGTGCGGGTGTGGGTCACCTCCGCATCATGGCCGGGCGGCCCCGTTCGAGCCTGCCCGGTCGGGCGCTACCAGGAGATGACGACGGAGATCCGGCCGGCGCCGAGCGGGGAGATCTGCTCGAACACCGACGCGTCGAGGTCGATGATCGTGGGGTTGCGGAACGCGCCGCGGTCGCCGACGACGCAGGTGGCGCTGCGACCGGTGGCCACCGACGTGACCCGGACCCGCGTGCCGAGGGGCAGCGAGTTGTGGGCGCAGTTGCCCTTCTTCCACCGGTACCACGTGGC
>JAHBSN010000458.1 GCA_019639095.1 Actinomycetota bacterium | reverse complement strand
GTCCGGGCTGAGCTGGACGCAGGAGCCCGAAGGCGGCGTGCGGGAGGGCGGCGGCACCGTCGCCGACGGCGTCTGCACCTCGAAGCCGGGCTCCTGCGGTGGAGGACCGGCCAGCGCGATGGTCCCGACCGCGGCCGCGATCCCGAGGACCACCAGCCCGAGCACCACCGCGCCGGATCGCCGCAGCACCGGACGGCCCGGATCCAGCGGCGCCGGGTACGGCGCAGCCACGTCGGGGTTCGGCTCCGGCTCCGCCAGGCGGACGATCCGCCGGCGAGCTGCCAGGTTCCGGGCGATCGTGGTCCAGTTGACCACGAAGCTGATCATCCCCCACCAGCCGCCGGTCAGGGTGTCGTCCATCATCTGCCGGAAGCTGGCCAGCCCGCACGACCGGCAGAAGCTCCCCTCGAGGACGTGCCGCTGGCGAAGGATCAGCATCCCCTGCTCCCGCCGCAGGGTCACGTCCGCGGTTGGTAGGGAGCCGCAGAACCGGCACTCCCTTCGCTCGGGTGGCCGACCTCGGGTGACCGGACCGGTTGGAGGCGGTGGGAGGTTCGCCAGCCACCTCCCGGGATCCGGAGGCGGGACCGGCGCGCCGGGGTCGGCCTCCGGCGCGTGGTGGAGCACCCGCGGGCCGGGCAGGGCGATCTGGTCGTACATCGCCCGCCCCTCCGACTCGCCGAGCACCTCCCACGCCCCCCGAAGCTCCTCGAGGGCCCGTTCGGCGGCAGCGCGACCCGCGAGCGTCGGACTCGTGGCCACCTCGTGGCGCAGCCGGGCCAGTTGGTCGTCGTGGGCTCGGGCGAGCTCCGCCTGGGAGACGTTGGGCGCCACGCCGAGGATCGAGTACAGCGTCGGCTCCAGGACCCCCGCTCCCTCCATCGCGTCCGCCGGTCACGGGCACGGTACCAGCGGCGATGGGACGGGTCGGCGGGCGAAGACGGATCGGCAGGTGGGGCGGACCGAGTAGGTTCGTGGCCCTATGTCCCGCAGGATCGACATCGAGCTCACCAGCACCCGAGAGGACGGCACCTGGACCTGGCGCGCCGCTGGGGCCAAGCAGCCCAAGGGGGTGCTGGCCGGGTCGCTCCTGCCGGGCGACGCCTCGGTGGGCGACGTGCTGCGGGCGGAGGTGGAGACCACGCTCGACGGCACCGACGTGCTCGGCGTCACCGCCCCCAAGGCCAAGCACCGCCCGGTGGAGGGCCTGATCGAGCTGGCCCCGAAGGAGCTCCAGGACGATCAGCTGGTGACGACCACGCTCGCCCCGAAGCGCGGCGGGAGCCGTCGCGATCGCGGGGATCGGCCCGACCGGGGCGATCGGGGTCCACGTCGCGAGGGAGACCGCGGCGGTCGCCGTGAGGGCGACCGTGGCGGTCGTCGCGAGGGCGGCCCACGGGGCGACCGGCCCGGTGGCGGTCGAGGGGACCGCCCCTCGGGGGACCGCTCCGGCGGTCCTCGGGGCGAGCGGCCCGATCGTCCGCGCCGCGAGCGCCCCGCTCCCCCGCCCAAGCCCAAGGCCAAGCGGCTGCGCCCGGGTCGGACCCATCGCCGGGCCGCGCTCGACCGCCTCGCCCCCGAAGAGCAGGTGATCGCCGAGCAGGTGCTCCGCGGCGGCGTGCCCGCCGTGCGCCAGGCCGTCGACAAGATGAACGAGGACGCCCGGGCGGAAGGTCGCCCCGAGGTGAAGCCCGACGCGCTGCTCACCGTCGCCGAGCGCCTCCTGCCGGCGCTGCGCGCCGCCGAGTGGCGC
>JAHBSN010000457.1 GCA_019639095.1 Actinomycetota bacterium | reverse complement strand
GCTCGTCGTTGAGGTGCTGGGGCGTGCGGAAGCGGGCGGGATCCACCGCCAGCTCCACCACCACGGGCTCGCGCGCCGCCCACGCCTCGTGGAGGCGCCCGACGACGGGGGCCGGCAAGCGGAGCGCGTCGTCGTCGACCGTGACCACCGGCGCGGTGATCCACGGCGCCGGGATGGCACCACCTTGGTTGACGACGACGCCGCGACCCAGCGCGACCGGTCCGGGAACGGGCACCCCGCCAACCTACGCAGGGGGGCTGACAACCGCGACCCACCTGCGAGGATGGCGGGCATGTCCGGCGACGACGTCTTCCCCGATCGCAACATGAGCCAGCGGGACAAGATCGAGTTCATGCTCGAGCGGGAGGGCTGGGCGATCGATGCCGTGCGGGCGAACACCCGCACCGACCCGCCGATCCCCACGTACTCCTACACCGTGGGCTTCACCGACCGCTTCGGCTTCCCCGAGGTGTGCTGCTTCGGGCTCAACCCCTCGGACTGCCGGGGCCTGTTCGGCATGGTGGCCGACGCCCTCGCCGGCGGCACCGAGTTCCCCGTGGGCCCGGCCTTCATCGGCCTGCTCGACGGCGGCCAGCCGTGCGCCTTCCTGCCGGTGGACGCGTCTTCGGCGGTGGGCATGTTCCCCTCGCTCGCCGAGCACCAGCGCCTCGCCGGACGGGCCGACGACGCGTTCGAGCTCGTGCAGCTGGCCTGGCCCGACCCGGCGGGCGCCCTGCCGTGGGAGCCCGCGTTCGCGCCGGCCCTGGCGCCCGTGCAGCTGCTGCTCGGCGAGCCCCCCGCCTGAGCCCCCCGCCCGAGCCAGCCCGGCTAGGCCGCGCCCACCGACTGCAGGAGCTGCAGCTCCTCGCCCAGGTAGCGGTCCCGGCACAGGGAGCGCTGGAGCTTGCCGCTGCTCGTCTTGGGGAGCGAGCCCGGCGCCACCAGCACCACGTCGGCGGCGGCCACGCCCGTGACCTGCTGCACGCGACGTGCCGCGTCACGCCGGATGGCCACGAGATCGCCGCCCTTCGCCTCGGCCACCACGACCACGCCCTCGTGGCGCCGGCCGGCCACGCCGAAGGCGATCACGTTGCCGGCCCGCACGCCGTCGCCCTCGGCCACGCTGCGCTCGACGTCCTCCGGGTAGACGTTGCGGCCGGCCACGATGATCACGTCCTTGATGCGCCCGCAGATGACCAGCTCGCCCTCGACCAGGTAGGCGAGGTCGCCGGTGCGGAACCAGTCGCCGTCGAAGGCCGCCTCGGTGGCATCGGGCCGGCGGTAGTAGCCCGACATCACCGACGTGCCGCGGATCTGCAGCTCCCCGACCTCCCGCTCCCGGCGGACGTCGCCCGTGGCCGGGTCGACCACCCGGATCTCGAGCCCGTCCACCGGCCGTCCCAGGCGCGCGAAGTGCTTCACGCCGGGGTCGTCGAGCGCCACCGGCGCCGCGTACTGCTCGGTCTCGAGCACCCGCTGGTCCACCGGGTCGGTGCGCAGGCCCGACAGGGGCTCCGGGAAGGTCCCGGCGATGGAGACCTCGGCCATCCCGAAGGCCGGGAACACGGCGCCGGCACGGAGGCCGTGGCGCTCCCCCGCCGCCACCAGGGACGCCACCGTGGCCGGGTCGACCGGTTCGGCGCCGTTGAGCGCCACCCGCAGCGGCGAGAGGTCGAGCCCGTCCAACCGGCCGAGCGCCCGGGCCGCCAGCACCCACGAGAAGTTGGGGCCGGCGGTGATCGTGCCCCGGTACGTCGAGAGCCACTCGACCCAGCGC
>JAHBSN010000456.1 GCA_019639095.1 Actinomycetota bacterium | reverse complement strand
TCGGTGGTGGTGGCGGTGCTCGCCGCCCTCGACGCCCTGGTGGAGGCCGATGGGGCCAGCCGGGATCGGGTGGTGATCGGTTCGGGCGGTGCCACCGATGCGCGGTTCCCGCGCCGTACGGCCATCGCGCTCCGAGCCCATCGGGTGGAGACCGTGCGAGCGGGACGCGAGGCGGGGGTGCAGGACCAGTGGGCGGCGGTGCTCGGCGGCGCGCCCGACCTCGTCGTCGGGCCGTATCCGGAGGTGCGGGCGCGGCCGATCGCGCTGTCGCCCGAGGTCGTCACCGAGCTGACCCACCGGTTGGTGACCGTGGTGTTCGGCGCGCACGACTCTTCGGCCGTGCACCAGGAGGTCATCACCGCGATCACCGGATGCGGTGGCGTCGAGCACGACCGGGCCCGCACCGCCCTGCGTCGCCTGGCCGCGCTGGCGGGCCGGGCCGCCGGAGCCCTGGACCGGGGCGACCTCGACGGCTGGGCGGGCGTGCTGTGCGAGGCCACCGAGGCGCAGGCGCAGTTGCACCCGTCGCTCGTGGGCGACGCGCACCGTCGGGCGATCGACGTGGGCCGCTCGCTCGGGGCGGTGGGGTGGAAGGTGAACGGCGCCGGCGGCGACGGCGGTTCGCTCACCCTGCTGACCTCGGACGGGCCGAGCGCGGGCGACGAGCTCGCCGCCGCGCTCGGGGCGCGCGACCCGGGGTGGACCGTGCTGCGCCTCGTACCGGGCCACGACCCGCGGGTGGTCGTGACCGCGCCGTGACCCCCCGCAGGCTCAGGCCACGTCGGCCGGGTCGACCTGGGCGTCCGACACCGCCCGGACGAGGTCGACGATCGCCGGGTCGGCCTTCGATGGCGAGCCGGAGTCGAACGGGGGCTGGGGGTCGTACTCGATGCCGAGCTGCACGGCCTGCGACATCTCGGGGCCGAACAGCTCGGCCACCAGCGTGAGCGCGAGGTCGATCCCGGCCGACACGCCCGCCGCCGTCCAGACCTTCCCCTGGCGGACCACGCGCTGCTCGGTGGGGTGGGCGCCGTAGGACGCCAGCTCGTCGTAGGCGCACCAGTGGGTGGTGGCGTCGAGGCCGTCGAGGATCCCGGCGGCGCCGAGGAGGAGGGCGCCGGTGCACACCGAGGTGGTGAAGGTGGTGCGCTGGTGGGTGTCGGCGAGCCAATCGACGATGGCGTGGCGGTCCCGGGCCAGCCGGCGGGTCACGAAGCCACCGGGCACCAGGGTCACCTCTGGCGAGGTGACCTCCTCGAAGGTGTGCTCCACGTCGAGGTGGAGCAGGCCGTTGTCGTCGGAGAGGCGGCCGCGCTCGGCGGCGCACACCACCACGTCGACGCCGGGCGTGTTGGTGAAGACCTGGTAGGGCCCGATGGCATCGAGCATGGTGAGGCCGGGGTAGAGGCCGATGGCGATCTGCACGGGGGGCTCCTCGTTCGGGGTTCGGTGGGTGGGTCGGCTGATCAGGCGGGCTGGCGGGCGAAGTGCTCGCGGTAGCGCGCCGGGGTGGTCCCCAGGCGCCGGGCGAAGGCGCGGTGGAGGGTCTCGGCGTGGCGCAGGCCGACCGATCGGGCGATGGCGCCCACGGTGCGGTCGGTGGTCTCGAGCAGGCGTCGCGCCGCCTCCACGCGCAGCTCCTCCACGTGGGCGGCGGGCGTGGTGCCGGTCTCGGCCCGGAACGCTCGGGCGAAGTGGCGGGGGCTGAGGCCGGCGCGATCGGCGAGGCGCGCCACGGTGAGGTCCTCGTCGAGGTGGTCGGGCAGCCAGCGCTGCACGTCGGC
>JAHBSN010000455.1 GCA_019639095.1 Actinomycetota bacterium | reverse complement strand
CGAGCGAGGTCAGGTCCATGCCCCCATCCTCCGCGAGGGGGGTGACAGCCGGGATCGGGCGGTCAGGCGCCGAGCTTCACCCGAGTTCCTGTCGATGTGGTCCGCCAGGCGAGCCGAATCGACAGGAATCCGCCCGTCGGGGCGGCGTGCGGTGCGGTCAGGCGCCGAGCTCGCGCGCCCGGGCCAGCACGGCGTCGAGCATGGCCGGGGTCAGCCGGCCCGTGAACGTGTTCTGCTGGCTGACGTGGTAGCTGCACAGGATCGTGCGACCGTCGGGGAGCGGCGCCTCCACGCCGTGGCCGAACGGCGGGCGCGGCTTCAGGCCGAGGAAGGTGGCGAGGCCCTGGTAGCCGAACCCGCCGAGGGCCAGGAAGACCCGGGCGTTCGGCAGGAGGTCGAGCTCGCGCTCGAGGAACGGGCGGCACGTGTCCCGCTCGGCGGTGGTGGGCTTGTTCGCCGGCGGGGCGCAGCGGACCGGCGCGGTGATCCACGCGCCGGTGAGCACCATGCCGTCGTCCCGGCCGGTGCTCTCGGGCTGGCTGGCGTAGCCGGCCCGGTGCAGGGCGGCGTAGAGGAAGTCGCCCGAGCGGTCGCCGGTGAACATGCGGCCGGTGCGGTTGGCGCCGTGGGCCGCGGGGGCCAGGCCGACCACCACGAGCGACGCGCCGGGATCGCCGAACCCGGGCACCGGACGCGCCCAGTAGTCCTCGTGGCGGTACGCCGCCCGCTTCTCCTGACCGACCTGCTCGCGCCACTCGACGAGGCGGGGGCAGGCCCGGCAGGAGACCACCTCGCGCTCGAGCTCGGCCAGCGGTTCCATCGGGGCGAACGGTACCGGCGGGCTCGCGCGCCGGCCCGCCGATCGCCGGAGGGACGACGCGCCCGCGCCGGTAGATTGGCCCCTCGCATGGCCACCGCACGCACCTCCTCCACCACCACGCCCGGAGCCCCGGCCCGGCCGGCCAAGCGGGGCAAGGCCGCCAAGGCGCCCAGCCACACGCTGGTGCTGCTGGTGCGCCACGGCCAGACGCCCACCACCGGGTCCACCCTGCCCGGGAGGGCCAAGGGGCTGCACCTCGCCGAGAAGGGCCAGGCCCAGGCCGAGGCCGTGGCCGCCCGCATCGGGGCCCTCGGCAACGTCGATGCCGTGTACGCCTCGCCGCTCGAGCGCACCCGCGAGACGGCGGCCCCCATCGCTCGGGCCCTCGGTCAGCGGGTCCGCATCGACAAGGGCCTGCTGGAGTGCGAGTTCGGCGAGTGGACCGGCCGCAAGCTCGCCGAGCTCAACAAGCTGCCGGAGTGGCAGACCGTGCAGCGCTACCCGAGCGGGTTCCGCTTCCCCGGCGGCGAGTCGTTCTCCGAGATGCAGCAGCGCATGGTCTCCGCCATCGACCGACTCGGCGCCGCGCACCGGGGCAAGGCGGTCGTGCTCGTGTCCCACGCAGACCCGATCAAGGCGGCCGTGGCCCACGCCCTCGGCACCCACCTCGACCTCTTCCAGCGCATCGTGGTGTCGCCGTGCTCGGTCACGGCCATCCTCCAGACGCCCACGGGCCCGGTGGTGCTCGCCGTCAACTCCACCGGCGACGACCTCGCCACGCTGGTGCCGTCGTGAGCGAATCCTGGGAGTTCGACCAGCCCGGCCGGTTCACCGCGGGGGCCATCGGCGACCCCGGTCGCCGCGTCTTCTACTTCCAGGTGTTCGCCGAGGGCGCCGAGGTGGCGGTGAAGTGCGAGAAGCAGCAGGTGGTGGCCCTGGCCGAGCACCTCGTGAACCTCCTGGCCGACCTGCGCGGGGG
>JAHBSN010000454.1 GCA_019639095.1 Actinomycetota bacterium | reverse complement strand
CACCGGTCCCGGGTGGCCCACGCCACCGGCTCGGCGGTGTGGGTGGGGGTGGTGGCCGCCCTCGTGTTCTCCTTCGGCGCCATCCTGTCCAGCCCGCCGCTCGATCGGTGCTTCCTCATCCTGGCCGTGGCCATGCCCGGCCTCCTGGTGCAGGACACGCTGCGGTACGCGTCGTTCGCCCGCTCCGAGCCGCGCGCCGCGCTCGAGAGCGATGCGGTGTGGTTCGTGGGGCTCCTCGCGGTGCTCGTGGTGGTCATCGGCCGAGGCTCGCCGTCGGCGCCCGAGATGCTGCTGGCCTTCGTGGTCCCCGGGGTGCTCGCCGGCGTGCTGCGGGCCTGGCGGGACGGCATCCGGCCCAAGGTGGCCGGCGGCCCCGAGTGGATCTCGCGCCACCGCGACCTCAGCCTGCGCTACCTGCTCGACTTCCTGAGCGGCGCCGGCGCCGCCCAGCTGGCCGCCTACGTCCTGGTGGTGGTGGCCGGCGTGTCCGCCGTGGGCAGCATCCGTGGAGCCCAGACCATCTTCGGTCCCGTGAACATCCTGCTCACCGGCGCCTCCATCGTCTTGGTGCCCGAGGGCCGCCACGCCGCGGCGCGCTCGAAGCGGTCGCTCACCAAGGTGTGCCTGGCGGCATCGGCCTCCTTCGCCGCGCTGGCGGCCACGATGCTGGCGATCTACCTCGCGCTCACCCCGGAGCAGGGCCGCACGATCCTGGGCAGCACGTGGGCGAGCGCCCGCACCGTGGTGCTGCCGGTGGGCCTGGCGTCGATCGCCGGCGGCGTGCTGGCCGGACCCATGGCCGGGCTGCGCTCCCTGGCGGCGGCCAAGGCGCTGCTGCGGATCCGCTTCTTCACCCTGCCCACCACCATCGCCCTGCCGGTGATCGGCGCCATCGGCTGGCAGGCGCGGGGCCTCGCCTTCGGGATCGCCGCGTCGGTCTGGTGGAACGTGGCCTGGTACTGGAGCGGCTACTTCCGGGCCCTCCGAGCCTTCGACGGCGTCGTGGTGGACCCCACCGAGCCCGACACCGAGGCGGTGCCCGCCGAGGGCGGTGGCGTGTGACGGCTCAGGTGCCGGCGGTCGGGCCCGCCACCTTCTCGATGATGGCGGTGGTGGAGATCGACGGGGTCCGGGGCAGGTACACGACCTCGCAGACGTCGCCCAGCTCGTCGAAGTGCCCGGCCCAGTCGTCGCCCATCACCAGCACCTGGGCGCCGTGGGTCACCACGTACTCGCGCTTGGCCTCGAGGCTCTCCTCCAGGAACACGGCGTCCACCGAGCGGAGGGCGCCGATGATCTGGAGCCGCTCGTCCTGGGAGAACACCGGCTCGCGGCCCTTCTTGCTCAGGTTGAGCTCGTCGGAGGACACGCCCACCACCAGCCGATCGCCCAGGGCCCGGGCCCGATCGATCACCCGGAGGTGGCCGATGTGGAGGATGTCGAAGGTCCCGAAGGTGATGACGGTGCGGGCCACGGACGTCCTCGGCGGTGCGACGACCGGCACGGAGGCCGGTGGGATCCGGTCGAGTCTGCCAGACCCGTCGGGCTCCATCCCGAGGTCGGCGATGCCCGCGTGAGCATCCGGGAGCGCCTCCTCCTCGCCGCGATCACCCTGGGCGACCGCGTCGTGCCGGCGGGCCGGGGGGTGGTGGTGCGCACCGGACCGGACTTCGACGACCAGGGTCGGCAGCTCGTGGCCGCCCTGGCCCGCGCCGGCCACCCCGACGTCACCTGGCTCGTGACCACCCGCACCGATCCCGGCCCGGCCGGCCCGGTGGCGGCCCGGGTGCTGCCGGCCCG
>JAHBSN010000453.1 GCA_019639095.1 Actinomycetota bacterium | reverse complement strand
CTGGGTGGCCGGCGTGGTGGCGGTGCTGGGCGCGGCGGCCCTGGGGCCCGCCGACGCCCCGGCGGCCAACTTCGAGCTGTTCGCCTTGCTCCCGATCGCGCTGGCCGTGGTGGCGGCGGCCCGAGGCCGCGCCGCTGTGGCCGGTGCCGCGCTCGCCGTGGCCGTGCTGTGCAAGCAACCGGCGGCGGCCACGGTCGTGCCGGTCGCGTGGTCGTGGTGGCGCACGCGTCGCTGGCCCGGCGTGGCCGTGGGCCTGGCAGCCGGAGCGGTGGTGGGCCTGGCCCTGGCGGCGCCGTTCGGGGTGGGGAACGTGGTCCAGTGGTCGTTGCTCGGCACCGGTGGCTACCTCGCGCTGGACGCCGCCGACCTCGGGTTCGCAGGCGTCCGCCTCCTCGCCCTCGGCGGCCTGGCCGTCCTGTTCTGGGGCGGGGCGTGGGTGCTCGTGGCGGCGGCCACGCGCTCCCCGAGGGAGCGACGCGACGTCGACCTCTGGCTGCTCCTCGGCGCCTCCCTCGTGGGCGTGGTGGCCGGGTTCCGGTTCTTCCCGCACTACCTGCTGCAGGCCCTGCCCGCGGTGGCGCTGCTGGCCGGCCTCGGCGCCACCCGGCGTCCGACGTGGGTCCGTCCGGCGCTGGCGTTCGGCGTGGCGTCGTGCCTCCTGGCCGTGGCGCTGGCCTGGGGCGTGGCCCTGGGCGACCCGCCCGCCGAGGAGGTGGACCTGGCCCGCTACGTCCGCGAGCACACCGACCCCGGCCAGCGGGTGCTGGTGTGGGGCAACGAGCCCGAGGTGTACTGGCGCGCCGACCGGCTCCCCGCTGGCGGCTTCACGCACAGCGAGTTCATCACCGGGCGCTCGGGCGGGCGCCGGTCGCACCTGGTCACCGAGGCCGACGTGCCCGACGAGGAGCTCTACCGGGAGTGGATCGCCCGCCTCGAGGCCGATCCGCCGGAGCTGATCGTCGACACCGCGGCGGCCGACCGGCGCGGCGGCCGCTGGTTCCCGCTGGAGGGCTTCGATGCCTTGGCCGAGCTCGTCCGGCAGCGCTACACCCGGGTGGACACCGTCGACGACGCGCCGATCTACCGCCTCCGACCGAACGGACCGACGCCGTGACCTTCACCCGTGCCGAGCTCGAGGCCCGCGCCCGGGACGACCTGGCCCAGCTCCGCTCGCCGGAGGGCTGGTACCAGGCCGGCCTGCCGCGCTTCGCCCGCCTCTTCGGCCGCGACAGCGCCATCTCGGCGCTGCAGGTGCTGCCCGAGGACCCCACGGTGGCCGCCGCCACCATCCGCGCCCTCGCCCGGTACCAGGGGCTCGTCTACGACCGTCGCCGGGAGGAGGAGCCGGGCAAGATCCCCCACGAGATCCCGGTGCGTCCCGAGGACCGGGTGCGCCTCGAGCTGCGCAAGTGGTTCCGCTGGGGCTTCCCGTACTACGGCGGCATCGACTCGACGTCGTGGTGGGTGCGCCTGGTGGACCGCTACGTGGCCCGCACGGGCGACGAGGCCCTGCGCGACGAGGTGGCGCCCAAGCTGGGACGCGCCGCCACCTGGATGGCCGGCCCGGCCCGCATCGGGTGGGCCGACCTCGTGGCCTACCAGCGCCGCAACCCGGCCGGCCTGCTCCACCAGGGCTGGCGGGACTCCGACCTCGGCGCCGTGCCGATCGTGCCGCCGGTGGCGCTCGTGGAGGCGCAGGGCTACCACGCCGACGCGGCGGCGGCGCTGGACCGGCTCGGCATCGGCGCGCCGGCCGCGGTCCACCCCGACCCGGCCGTGTTCGAGTCGGCGTTCTGGATGCCCGACGAGGGCA
>JAHBSN010000452.1 GCA_019639095.1 Actinomycetota bacterium | reverse complement strand
GGCGCCCGCGGCCGCACGCTCGTGTTCATGGTGGGCGGCGACGACGACGCCGTCGACCGGGTCCGGCCGGTGCTCGATCGCCTCGGACGGGCCACGTTCCACCTCGGCCCGGTGGGCGCCGGCACCACCATGAAGCTGGTCAACAGCCTCCTCGCCTTCGCCAGCACGTGGAGCTCGCTCGAGGGGCTGTCGCTGGCGGCGTCGGCCGGGATCGACCTGCGCACCGCGGTCGACGTGGTGCGCACCGGCGGGGCGTCGAACTTCTACATCGACCGGGCGGTGGAGGGCATCGGCGTGCGGGACCGGCCCGCGCAGTTCGCCCTCGGCCTGGCCGCCAAGGACGCCCGCCTGATCGACGAGCTGGCCCGGTCGGCCGACGTGCCCGCCCCGCTCGCCGCCGCCCTGGCCGAGGTGCTCGGCGACGCCGTCGAGCGCGGCCTCGGCGAGCGCGACTGGGGCGACCTGGTGGTGGCCGCCGAGGCCCGATCCGGCCAGGCCCTGCACCTGCGACCGCCCGACGAGGAGGCATCGCCGTCGTGACCACCCGAGTGCCGATCGAGGCCGGCTACTTCACCGTGCCCGACGACCCCGCCGAGGCGCCCCGGCTGCTCGGCAGCCGCTGCCCGGCGTGCGGCGAGCAGTTCTTCCCCCGCCGCGTGGTGTGCGCCAAGTGCCTCCACGAGGGCTGCGACGACGTCGAGCTCGGCCCCCGCGGCCGGCTCTGGACGTGGACCTACGTGCACGTGCCGCTGTTCGCCAAGAAGGACAAGGCGGTGTCGGCCTACGGCGTCGGCCAGGTCGACCTGCCCGAGGGCCCGCGCATCCAGGCGCTCCTGCTCGGCGACGCCGACGAGTTCGAGATCGGCATGGAGGTGGTGCTCGACCTCGAGACGCTGAGCACCGACGACGACGGCAACGAGGTCGTGATCTTCCGCTTCTCGCCGGCGGACCGGGCGGCCGGGGAGGACCAGCGATGAGGATCGACGGCGCCGCGGTGGCCGGGATCGGGATGGTGCGCTTCGGCCGCCACCTCGACCGCTCGGCCGGCGACCTGGCCCGCGAGGCCGGGTTGCTCGCCCTGCACGACGCCGGCATCACGCTGGCCGACGTCGACGAGGCGTTCGTGGGCTACATCCAGCCCACGGTCATGCTCGGCGTGAAGGCCATGAAGGAGCTCGGCCTCACCGGCCTGCCCGTCACCCACATCGAGGCGGCGTCGGCCACCGGGCTGGTGGCGTTCCGCGAGGCGGCGTGGGCGGTGGCGTCGGGCCGGGCCGAGGTGGCCATGGCCATCGGGTTCGACAAGATGACCGACATGGCCCGGGGCCGGGGCGGGCGGGGCACCGGTCGGGACCAGCTCGACGCCACCATCCTCCCCGCCGCCTACTTCGCCCTCTGGGCCCAGCGCCGGATGCACGACCACGGCACCACGCCCGAGCACTTCGCCGCCATCGCCGCCAAGAACTGGAACCACGGCCGGCTGAACCCGCTGAGCCACCGCCAGGCCGACCACGAGGTGACCGTCGACGAGGTGCTCGCCAGCAACCTGGTGGCCGAGCCGCTCACGGCGATGATGGCGTGCCCGGCCGACGACGGCGCCGCCTGCGCCATCGTGGCCAGCACCGAGTGGGTGCGCCGCCACCAGCCCGACCGGCGGATCGTGCGACCGGTGTCGTCAGCGCTCCAGAGCGAGGCCTACTCCCCCGGCCACACCTTCCTCGGCCCGGTGGTGGGCCCGGCCACCATGACCCGCACCACCGCCCAGCAGGCCTATGACGAGGCCGGCCTCGGCCCCGACGACATGGACCTGGCCCTCTGCC
>JAHBSN010000451.1 GCA_019639095.1 Actinomycetota bacterium | reverse complement strand
CCCTCCACGAGGCCGCACGGCACGAGGAGCAGCGCGGCGCCGAGCGCCATCTCGATCCCGGCCCGGCCGTCGTCGGCGAGGGCCTCCACCCGGGTCCGGTGGCCCGGCCGGAGCAGGGCCCACCCGGTGCGGAGGCCGGCGGCACCGGCGGTGACGATGAGCGAGAGCTCGAGGATGCCGTGCGGCGCCACGAGCCGCAGGAACGAGCGTCCGTTGCCCGCCAGGACCGACAGGCCGGCCGCCAGGCCCAGCACCAGGCCGTTGAAGGCGAGGCTGACCACGGTGAGGACGCCGCCGGTGAGGCCGCCGGCGTAGGCCACGAGCGCCACCCGGGCGTTGTTGGTGGAGATCTGCGCCGCCAGGTCGGTGTTGACCACGGGATCGGTCTCGCGCTGGGTGTCGGGATCGCGCCCTCGCCCGTCGGCCAGGCCGGCGGTGAGCGGGGAGACCTGGGCGAGCTGGCGCCCGCCGGCGGGGTCGACGTTGGTCCACACGCCGAGGGCGAGCGCCGGCACGAGGAGGACCGCCGCCGCCAGGGCGAGGAAGCGGGGCCGCTCGCGCACCCGGCGCCAGTAGCCGGTGGTCACGTAGTCGACCACCGAGCGCCGATTCGCCACGTGGCCGTAGAGCACCGGGCGGGCCCGGCGGGCCAGGTGCTCGAGGCGGGTGGTCACGGGATCGCCGGGGTAGCGCCGGCGGGCCTGGGCCAGGTCGGCGGTCACCTGGCGGTAGCCGCGCCCCAGGCGCCGGACGGCCTCGGGGTCCAGGCGACCACCGCCCCGGCGGTCGGCGCGGTCCACCAGCGCCTCGAGGTCATCCCATCGGGCCTGGCGTCGCTCGACGAACTGGGGGAGGGGCTCGGGCACCGGCGGTCCTGGTGGGCGGGTGGGGGAGGACGGTCGGCGGGCCCGGTTAGCGTCGGCCCGTGGAGCTCGACGATCGGGTGACGGTGTCCGGGGCCGAGGGTATCGACCTCGACCTCGTGCTGGCGGGCGTCGGCTCCCGCGGCGCGGCCGTGATCGTCGACCTGCTGCTGCAGGCCCTGGCGCTGCTCGTGGTGGCGGCGGCCGCCGGCGCCGCCGGGCGGCTGAGCAGTGCGGTGGTGGCGGTGGCCGCCTTCGTCGTCGTGTTCGCGTACCCGACCGTCGCCGAGGCGTTCGCCGGCGGTCGCACGGTGGGCAAGGCGCTGCTCGGCATCGCCGTGGTCGCCGACGACGGCACCCCGGTGACCTTCCTGTCGGCCGCGATCCGCAACGTGCTCCGCTTCGTCGACTCGCTGCCCGGGGTGTACCTGGTGGGCATCGTGGCCGTGGTCGCCACCAGCCGGAACCAGCGGGTGGGCGACCTGGCTGCCGGCACCCTGGTGGTCCACCGGCCGCGCCGCGCGCCGGCCTCGGACCTCGGCGGTCGTGGGTTCGGCCCCGCGACCGGCGGGCCCAGCCCGGCCGAGATGGCCGGCTGGGACGTCTCCGCGGTGACCGCCGACGAGGTGGCGGCCCTGCGGTCGTTCCTCGGGCGGCGGGGCTCGCTCGACCCCATGCGGCGGGCGGAGCTGGCGCAGGCGCTGGCGTTCCAGATCCTGCCCAAGGTGGCCGGCGTGCCGCTGGAGGGCGGTCCCGAGGTGTTCCTCGAACGGGTGGTGGCGGCCAAGACGTCGCGCTAGGCCGGGTGGCGCCCGGTGGGACGGGACAGAAGCGGGGCTCAGCCGGTGAAGCGGTCGAGCAGCACCTGGGCGGCGGCGGTGGGGGCCATCGTGCCCTCCCTCACCGCCGCCTCGAGCGTGCCCAGCTCGGTGGCCACGCCGGGGTCGCGCCGGAACCGCTCCACCAGCCCGGCGCGCA
>JAHBSN010000450.1 GCA_019639095.1 Actinomycetota bacterium | reverse complement strand
GGCGACCTCCTGCCTCGGGCCGATCGCGGGGTCGGCGGTCCCGTCCGGGACTGGTCGCTCCCGTCCTGGACCGACGTGGTCGCGTTCGTGAACCGCTGCCGCGGGGTCGTCGACGAGTACGGCCCGTCGCTGGCGCCGTCGCCGCCGCTGGACTCGGCCGCGCATCCGGCCTGAGCGATCAGGTCTGGAAGGTGTGGCGGAACCGCATCGGGCGCGCCATCGGCGAGGCGAGCTCCCAGTCGCTGTCGGGGTCGTAGACCAGCGCCATGCCCAGGCCGAGCACGGCGACCGACTGCGGATCGTCGACGGCGAACGATGTCGGACCGAACGAGGCGAGGCGGGGCACCACCTGGGTCCAGTCGTCCGCGTGGTCGCGCTTGGCGGCCAGGACGGCCGCCTGCCACGCGGGCACGTCGTGCTCGAGCTCCACCGTCTCGGGGAAGGCGCGCTCGCGCGACGGGATGACGGCGAGCTGCGCCCGCAGCACCGCCTGGAGGGCGCTGTCGTCGGCCACGCCCATGCGGGTGACGAGGAAGTCGCGCAGCTCGTCGAAGAACAGCGTCCAGCTGGCCGGCGGCACCATGTATTCGACGATCACCTCGAGCACGAACGCGATGGCGGGCCACCGGGTCGGGTCGGCCCGGGTCTCCTCCACGAGCTTCACGTAGAGGTCGATCTCGCGGCACCCGGTCTCCTGGCGGACGAATCGCGAGAAGAGGCGGCCGACGGCGAAGTTCTCGAACAGCAGGAACGAGAGGCGGATGCGCTCCATCTGCTCGTACTCCTCCCGGGAGAACGTGGTGGTGGAGACCACCAGCGCCTTCTTCCGGGTGCGGTTGTGCTCGCTCCAGTCCTGGTTGACCGGGCGGAGGGTGTCGATCTGGTGCTCGGCGCGGTACTCGGGGTCGTTCATGGGGCTGTTCATGAGGACCTCGGTGGGGTTCACCCGGGCCTTCACCTCGCGGTCGATGCACTGCTGCAGGTCGCCGAGGTAGGACGCCATCGTCGAGCCGGGCAGGCCCATCATCAGCTCGATCACCAGCGGCAGGCCGCGCTTGGAGAACTCCACCGCCAGGTCGTCGTACTTCTCGACCTTGATGTTCGACCGGTGGATGGCGTCGAGCGTGCCCGGGTCCATGGACTGCAACGAGAGGGTGCCGGTGGAGAGGATCTCGCCGTCGGCCAGGATCTCGATGATCTCGCGAAGGTGCTTGACGGTGTTCTTGGCGTAGCTCGACTCGAAGACCTTGGGGTAGCCGTACTGCTTCTTGAGCTCGACGAGCTTGCGGGCGATCTCGACGTCTCGGGCGAAGATCCCGAAGTTGGCGTCGGCGTTGAAGATGATCGCCACCTTGTGGCGGGCGCACCACTCGAGCTCCCGATAGACGCGCTCCTGGTCGAACTGGCGGATGCGCGAGAGGGTGGCCGAGCCCCAGTCGCAGTAGGTGCAGCCGTAGGGGCAACCCCGGTTGGTCTCGACGGTCATGAGGGTGATCTCGTTGTCGCCGATCGAGTCGAACAGCCCTGTGTCGTACGGCGAGGGAATCGTGTCGAGGTCGGCGATGCGGTCGCGCTTGGCGGTGTGGAAGACCTCGTCGCCGAGGCGGAAGCTGATGCCGGGCACGTCGTGCAGCAGCGAGAGGTCGGGTCGCCCGGCGGCCAGGGAGTCGGCCAGGACGTCGAGCAGGTGCACCAGGCTCGCCTCGCCCTCGCCGTGCACGGTCACGTCGACCTGCGGGTTCATGCGGAAGAACTGCTGGATGTCGTCGTCGTACTTGGGGGTGTTGGGGCCGCCGTGCACCGTGATGCTGAGCGGGTTGCGCTCCTTGACCTCCGCGGAGCGCACCAC
>JAHBSN010000045.1 GCA_019639095.1 Actinomycetota bacterium | reverse complement strand
GCGGTTCCTCGCTTCGCTGGAGGCGTTTCGGGACGGGCGGCTCTCCATCCTCGATCTGTCCGCGGCGGCTGGATCGGTGGCCAGCACGCTCGACAACTCGAGCGCGCCGCTCCCAGCGCTGTTCGAGGACGCCGACAGCCAGTTGGAGCTCGCGCACTTCACCTCCGACCAGGCTGACCACGCCAACGAAGCGGAGCGCATCGTTGCCCCACTCCTCGCCGCCATCGACGCGGCCCTGGGCCCGTGAGGCAACGCGTGACCCCGGTAGCCCGGTTCGCCCACCTCGGAGCGACAAGCGACAGCGGCCGACCCAAAGCCGAGTCGCCGTACCGCCGGAGGTGGCAGCAGTTGTGGGGCTAGCGCGGTGACAACTGCAGCCACCTTGCCGGAGGTTGCTTGTCGCTCGTCGCTTGTCGCTGCAACGTGGGCGGGCGGGTGGCCCGGGCAAAGGGGCTCGGTCGGCCGACCGGCGTGCGCCTACGGTCCGGCGGTGGACTGCGATGACCAGCCGCCGAGCGGCGACGAGCCCCGGCCGCAGACGGCCGACGCGCGGCGGATGGTCGACAGGCTCCGAGGGCGGGGCGACGTGGCGATGACGACCGACGAGATCCTCGGTCTCACACGAGGCGACGACTGACCGGCCCCTGAGCTAGAGGACGGCGCCGGACTCCTTCATGGCGGCGATCTGGTCCCAGTCGTAGCCGAGGTCCATCAACACGAGCTCGGTGTGCTCGCCGTGCTCGGGGGCTCGCTCGACGGCGATGGGCTCCTCGTCGAACTGGGCGGGGCTGGCCACGAGCTGCACCTCCTGGCCGTTGCCGGCGGTCATGGTGGGCAGGTAGCCGTTGGCCTGGACCTGGACGTCGTCGTAGAGCTCGTCGAGCGTCTGGAACGGGCTCCACACGCCATCGAAGGTGGCGAGCTTCTCCTTCCAGTAGTCGAGCGGGTGGGCCCCGAACGCCTCGTCGAGCCGGGCGATGCACTCGGGACCGTTCTGCGCCCGCACCGCGGAGTCGCAGAACTTGGGATCGGTGGCCATGTCGGGCACGCCGAGGCGCTCCACGAAGTCGTCCCAGTGCTTGTCGCTCTGCAGGAGGATCAGGGCGATGAAGCGGTCGTCGGACGTGCGGTAGGTGCCCACGCCGGGGTTGGGCGAACGGGTCCGGTCACCCTGCGGGATCTTCGAGAAGCCGAACAGCTTCGAGGCGATGATCATCGGCGACACCTGCCACATGGCCGTGGCCAGCAGCGACACGTCGACCACGCTCGGCTCGCCGGTGCGCTCCCGCTTCAGCAGCGCGGCGGCGATGGCACCGGCGGTGGTGAGGCCGCCCATCACGTCGCCGAACGCCGGCGTCGGCTGCCCCGGCGGCCAGCCGCCCTCGCGCTCGGGCATCGAGACGCCCACGCCGCCCCGCGCCCAGAACGACGCGCCGTCGTAGCCGCCCTTGTGCGCGTCGGGCCCCTTGGGACCGGCCCCCGACCCGCGGGCGATGATGATGTTCGGGTTGGCGGCCCGGATGTCGTCGGTGTCGATCTTCAGCTTCTGGCGCACGTGCGGCAGGTAGTTGGTGAGGAAGACGTCGGCGGTGGCCACCAGCTTCATCAGGACCTCGTGGCCCTCGGGCGTGGCCAGGTCGATGCCCACCGACCGCTTGCCCCGGTTGGGCTGCTCGATCATGAAGTTCACCGCGCCGGCGCCGCCCGGCAGCAGGCCGGAGGTGATGAGGCCGCGCTGCGGGTCGCCGGTCTCGGGGTGCTCGACCTTGAGCACGTCGGCGCCCCAGTCCACGAGCACCGAGCCACCCGAGGGGATGAACATCCAGCTCGCGACCTCGATGACGCGGATTCCCTCGAGCGGTCCGGACACGTGTGCCTCCTGTTCAGGTCGGCGGCGCGGGCCAGCCGACGGTCTTGGTCTCGGTGAAGATCTCCAGGCCCTCGATGCCGCACTGGCGGCCGATGCCCGACTGCTTGTAGCCCCCGAAGGGCGCATCGGCCCCGTACCAGATGCCCCCGTTGATGCCCATGGTGCCGGTGCGGATCCGGCGGGCCACCGCCTTGGCCCGATCGAGGTCGCCCGAGGTGATCATCCCCGACAGCCCGTAGAGGGACTCGTTGGCGATGCGCACGGCATCGTCGTCGTCGTCGAACGGCGTCACCACCAGCACCGGCCCGAAGATCTCCTCCTGGGCGATGGTCGTGGTGTTGTCGACGTCGACGAAGAGCGTCGGCTCCACGAAGAACCCGGTGGGCAGGTGCTCGGGGATGCCGCCGCCGCACACCAGGCGAGCGCCCTCGGCCTTGCCCTGCTCGATGTAGCCGAGCACCCGCTCGCGCTGGCGGGCCGAGATGAGCGGTCCCATGAAGTTCGAGGCGTCGGTGGGATCGCCGTAGGGCATGGTGGCGAACCCGCCGGTGACCAGCTCGACGCACTCGTCGTAGCGGGACCGGGGCACGAGCAGGCGGGTGGGCATGGCGCAGCCCTGGCCGGCGTGGAAGCAGACCATGGCGGCCGACGGGACCACGGCGGCGAGGTCGGCGTCGTCGAGCACGAGGTTGATCGACTTGCCGCCGAGCTCGAGGAACACCGGCTTCAGCGTCTCGGAGGCGGCGGCCATGATCCGGCGGCCGGTGGCGGTGGACCCCGTGAAGGCCACCATGTCCACCAGCGGCGACGTGCTGAGCACCTCGCCCACCAGGTGGTCGCTCGACGTCACGATGTTGACCACGCCCGGCGGGATGTCGGTGTGCTCGGCGATGAGGCGCCCGAGTCGGGTGGCGTTGAACGGCGTGTCGGGCGCCGGCTTGATCACGCACGTGTTGCCCATGGCGAGCACCGGGCCGAGCTTGTTGAGGGTGATCTCCAGCGGGAAGTTCCAGGGCACGATCACCCCGACCACGCCCACCGGCTCCTTCCACACCTCGCGCTCGGTGAACGACCCCATGCCGAAGGGGTCCTTCGGGCCGAGCGAGCGCTCCCAGCGGAACTGCTCGATCATCTCGGCCGGCCAGCGGAGCGCCTCGGCGAGCGGGGCATCGAGCTGCGGGCCGTAGGTCGTCAGCACCGGGCACCCGACCTCGGCCACCAGCTCGGAACGGATCTGCTCGCGCTCGGCCTCCAGCGCGGCCTGGAGCTGGAGCAGGCAGCGGGCGCGCAGCTCCCGATCGGTGGCCCACGTCGAGGTGTCGAACGCCCGGCGGGCGGCGGCCACGGCGCGCTCCATGTCGGCCCGGGTCCCGTCGGCCACCACGCCCAGCACGGCCTCGGTGGCCGGGTTCAGGTTCTCGAACGTGGCCCCGCCGGAGGCCTCGTCCAGCTCGCCGTCGATCAGCAGGCGCCGCTCGTACGCCCCGTCGCTCACCAGACCAGCTCGAGGTTGTCCACCGATCGCAGGCCCTGCGAGTAGAGGAGCTCGATCCCGTCGGGCAGCGAGTACTCGGGGATGAGGCGGTGCCACTCCTCGAGGGCCACCCGCAACTCCATGCGGGCGAGGTGCGAGCCGAGGCAGCGGTGCACCCCGCCACCGAAGGCGATGTGGCGGTTCTCGGCCCGGTCGAAGTCGACGTCGTGGGCGTCGGGCCAGGCGTCGTCGTCGGTGTTGGCCGAGCCCAGCATCACCGCCACCACCCGTCCCTCGGCGATGGGGCACCCGCGGATCTCGGTGTCCTGGGTGGTGACCCGCACGATGCCCTGCACCGGGGTCTCCCAGCGCAGCATCTCCTCGATGGCCTGCGGGATGATCGTGGAGTCCTCGACGATCCGCCGGCGCTGCTCGGGGTGCTGGGCGAGGTAGGCGAGCATGCAGTCGAGCGAGGCGGTCACGGTGTCGAGCCCGGCCAGGAAGAACAGGTAGCCGATGTCGAGCACGTCGTCGTTGGTGAGGCGGTGGCCGTCGACCTCGGCGTCGAGGAACAGCGAGATGAAGTCCTCGCCCCGCTCCTCCATCCGGGCGTCGATGGCCTCCTGGAGCACGGCGTAGATCTCCTTGCCGACCTCGGCGGTGTAGGCCACCCGCTCTTCGCTGGTCTTCACCGGCGGGCGGATGATGCCGTCCTTCAGGTCGATGAACTCCCGAGCGCGAGACACGGGCAGCCCGAGCAGTTGGAGGAACACCGTGGTGGGGAAGGGCTCGGCCACCGAGGAGTGGAACTGGCAGCCGCCCTGGTCCACCAGCGGTTCGATCAGGCCGCGGGCCAGCGCCCGGGTCTGGTCCTCGAGCGTGGCCACCTGGCGCGGGGCGAAGATCGGGTCGAGCAGACGGCGGTAGTGCTTGTGCTGCGGCGGATCGATCTGCAGCGGGATGAGGGGGCGGACCTGGCCGATGGCCACCGCGTCGATCCCGGAGCTGAACACGTCGGGGTGGGCGAGGACGTGGCGGACGTCGTCGTTGCCGCCCACGATCACCAGGCCGTCGCCCGACCCGCTGTCGAGGCCGCCCTCGTCGGCCGGACCCATGTCGACCGCCGGTCCGGCCTCGCGCAGGAGGCGGTACAGCGGCTGCGGGTTGGCCAGGTCCTTGGGGTCGGCATCGCCGCCCATGGTGCTGAGATCGGTCATGCGCTCCCCTTGTGCGACCTGACCTGTTCTACCGCATTTCTAACGTGAGCGTCAGGCAGGGTCGGCAGCCCGAGCGCTCCCCTTCTCGGCTGGCACGATGGCCGGCGCGTCCTTCCACGACGGGATGCCGTCGTCGGGCTTGGCCGCCGGCCAGCCGTCGTCGTGGATCTCGGCCCAGTGGCTGTGGTTGAGCTGGTGGATCGTGAAGGTGGCCTGGAGGGCGTTGGTGAACCCCTGGTTGTCGACGGTCTGGTTGACCGACTCCTTGATCATCAAGGCCGTCATGGTGGGCAGCGCGGCGATGCGGCGGGCGAAGTCGAGCGTCCGGTCCTCGAGTTCGGCGCGGGGGAACACCTTCGACACCATGCCCAGGCGGTGCGCCTCGTCCACGTCGATCGAGTCGCCGGTGAGCAGCAGCTCCTTGGCCTTGCGGGGGCCGAACTCCCACGGGTGGCCGAAGTACTCGAGCCCGCACATGCCGAGGCGGGTGCCCACCACGTCGGCGAAGACCACGTCGTCGGCCCCCACGATCAGGTCGCACGCCCACATCAGCATCAGCCCGGCGGCGTACACCGGGCCCTGCACCTGGGCCACGGTGATCTTGCGCAGGTTCCGCCAGCGCAGCGTGTTCTGGAAGTAGTAGTGCCACTCCCCGAGCATCCGCTTCTCGGCGCCCTCGCGGGTGCCGCCGTTGATGAACATGGTCGGGTGGCTCTGGTACTCGGCGATCGCCACCTTGGAGCCCATGTCGTGGCCCGAGGAGAACAGCGGGCCGGTGCCGCCGAGGATGACCACGCGGCAGGCGTCGTCCTCCTCGGCGCGGCGGAAGGCGTCGTCGAGCTCCACCAACAGGCCGCGGTTCTGCGCGTTGCGGGCATCGGGGCGGTCCAGGAGGATCCGCACGATGGCGCCGTCGTCGTGGGTCTCGTACTGGAGGAACTGGTAGTCCCGCGCCTCGGTGTCGGACATGGCTCGCTCCTGTCGGAAAAGCTGACGTGGATGTCAGATTAGGTCGATCGCGTCGACCAGGCCCCACGCCCGGGCCACCCCGGCATCGATCGTCCGGCCGGTCAGCACCAGCCACGCCGTGCGGTGGCGGCCGATGCGCGCCGGCAGGCTCACCGTGCCCCCGGCCCCCGGCACCAGGCCCATGGACAGCTCGGGCAGCACGAACGTGGCGTCGGGGCGGGCCACCACGCGCCCGGCGAAGGCCGGCAGCTCCACCCCGCTCCCCGCGCACGCGCCGTGCACCACCACGGTGGTGCGGTCGGCCAGCCGGTGGAGCGCCAGGCCGATGCTGCGACGCAGGCGGATCAGGTGCGCGAGCGGAGGATCGGGCGCGGTGCCGAACTCGTCGAGGTCGCCCCCGCTGCAGAAGGCCGGACCGTCACCGCGCAGCACCACCCGCACGCCCGGGTCGGCCTCGGCCACGGCGAGGGCCTCGAGCAGCTGGTCCCGCATGGCGGCGTCGAGCGCGTTGCGCACCTCGGGCCGGGCCAGGACGACGTGGAGCTCGTCGCCGTGGCGGTAGGCGCGCAGGCGGTCGCCGCCCACCTCGATGGGGTGGCGGACCGGCGTGGCCTCCCGCCACCGCCGGTGCTCGGGCCCGGCGAGCAGCGTGCTGTAGATCGCCGACTCGGCCACCAGCCCGTCGGGCACGTCCCGGCGGTGGGCGCCGCGCAGGTGGAGGGCGGCGGCCAGCGCCGCACGGGGGTGGCGGGCCAGGGCGTCGGCGACTTCGACCACCTCGTCGTCGGACGCCGGCACCACGTCGAGCAGCTCGGCCAGATCCACCGACGGCGACCAGCCCGGCCACCCCACCACCAGCGCCGGCAGCGACGCCAGGCGGCGAACCGCATCGGCCAGCGCGTCGGGAGCGATCGGCCGCTCCGGCGGACCCACCAGCACCACCTCGCCGGCCACCTCGGGCTCCCCGGGCGCCCTCAGGGCCGACACCAGCTCGTCGGCGGGCCAGAGCCGGGGCGGCATGCGCGGAACGTACCATGCGATGCTTCGGGCGTGACCACCCCGGAGGCGCTCGGCCGACGCATCGAGGCGGCGTCGTCGGCCCTCGGCGCCGCCGTGGCGTGGGACTGGCGAGGCGAGCTGCACCGGCGCGGCCGCGCCCCGCGGGGCCGCACCACCGCGGGCGGTGCCGGCCGCCTCGTGCCCACCGCCGACGGCTGGGTGGCGGTCCAGCTCCCCCGGCCCGGCGACGTCGAACTGGTCCCCGCCTGGCTCGCCCTCGCCAGCGCCGAGGGCTCGTCGATGGCCGACGCCGTCAGCCGAGCGAGCGGCGCTCGGCTGGCCGAGGCGGCCGAGCTGGTGGGCCTGGCCGTCGGCGTGCTGGGCGAGCGACGGCCCGACGCCACGGGCGGGGTTCGGGTGCTCGGTCGCCGGCCTCGACCGCTCCGCCGACCGATCCGGGTCGTCGACCTCAGCGCGCTCTGGGCCGGGCCGCTGTGCGGAGCGATCCTGGCGGCCGCCGGGTGCGACGTGACCAAGGTCGAGGCGGTCGACCGACCCGACGGCGCACGGCTCGGTGACCCCGACCTGTTCGCCGCGCTCAACGCCAGCAAGGCGCACCGCACGATCGACCTGCGCACGGAGCTGGCCGAGCTGGTCCGGTCGGCCGACGTGGTGATCGAGGCCTCGCGCCCCCGGGCGCTGGCCGCGCTCGGTGTGCACGTCCACCACGGGCCCGCGGTGTGGGTGTCGATCACCGGCCACGGCCGGGCGAGCAACCGGATCGCCTTCGGCGACGACGCCGCGGTGGCCGGCGGCCTGGTCGACCACGACGCCGACGGTCCCACGTTCCGCGGGGACGCCCTGGCCGACCCGCTGAGCGGGCTCGCCGCGGCGGCCACCGCCCTCGAGCTGCTGGCAAGCGGCGAGGGCGGGCTGGTGGAGGTGGCCATGGCGGGCGTGGCCGCCGCCCACGCTCACGCGCCCCAGCCGGTGTGACCGCGCCCCCCTCGCGCACGATCACCCGGGCCGAGGTGGCCGGATCGGTGGTGGACGTGCGGGTGACCGAGGGCCGGATCGTCGGCGTCGGCCCCGACCTGCGCCGGCCGGGCGACGAGGTGGTCGACGCCGGCGGGGCCGCGCTGCTCCCCGGCCTCCACGACCACCACGTCCACCTCCTGGCGATGGCCGCGGCGCGCCGGTCGGTGGACGTGGCCGCCTGCCCCGACCCCGCGGCGTTCGCCGAGGCGGTGGCTCGGGCCGACCGCGAGGTGCCCGCCGGCCGGTGGCTGCGGGTGGTGGGCGTCGACGAGCGGCACGGCCCGATGGGCGCCGACCGCCTCGACCGGCTGGCGCCCGGGCGGCCGGTGCGGGCCCAGCACCGCTCGGGTGCGGCATGGGCCCTCAGCCGCGTGGCGCAGGCGGCGGTCGGTCCGGTGGGTGCGGACGCCGACGGCTGGATCCACCGCGCCGACGCGGCCCTGCGCGTCCGGTGGGCCGAGGCGGAGGGGCGCCCGGACCTGGCGGCGGTGGGCCGGCGCCTGGCCGAGCTCGGCGTCACCGGCGTCACCGACGCCACCCCCTTCGACGACGACGGCGGGTTCGGCCTGCTCGCCGCGGCCCGGCGCGCCGGCCACCTCCCACAGCAGATCGCCGTCACCGGCGGACCGGCGCTGGCCGCCGCGCCTGCGCCGACGGAGCTGGAGCGCGGGCCGGTGAAGGTGGTGGTGGAGGACCACGCCCTGCCGTCGCCCGCGGACCTGGTGGCGGCGTTCAGGTCGGCCCGCCACGCCGGGCGCGCCGTGGCCGTGCACTGCGTGACGCGCGCCGCCCTGGTCCTCGCCCTCGTGGCGTGGGACGAGGTGGGCGCCGAGCCGAGCGACCGCATCGAGCACGGGTCGGTCGTGCCGCTGGAGCTGGTGGCCCCGATCGCCGAACGAGGGCTCACGGTGGTGACCCAGCCCGGCTTCGTGCACGCCCGCGGCGATCGGTACCTGGCCGAGGTGGAGCCCGACGACGTCCCCCACCTCTACCGGTGCGGCTCGCTGATCGCCGCCGGCGTCCCCGTGGCCGGCAGCACCGACGCGCCGTTCGGCCCCGACGACCCGTGGCTCGCCGTGCGCACCGCGGTGGAGCGCACCACATCGGCCGGCCGCCGGCTCGGGGCCGACGAGGCGATCGCCCCCGACACGGCGCTGGAGCGGTTCCTCTCGCCGCTCGACGCGCCCGGCGGCCGCGCCCGACACATCGGGGTGGGCGGCCGAGCCGACCTCGTCCTGCTCGACCGGCCGCTCGCCGACGCCCTCGCCGAGCCGAGCGCTCGCCACGTCCGCACCACCTGGATCGGTGGCATGGTGGTGCACGACCGCGGGTGACCATCGACCCCGCACCGCCCCGGGGAGATCAGCCGAGTGTCGACGTTCCACGCGTTCCTGCTCACCAAGGAGGACGGCGGCCCACAGCAGCTGTCGTGGACCGAGGTGTCCGACGACGACCTCATGGACGGCGACGTGACCGTGGCGGTGTCGCACAGCACCGTGAACTTCAAGGACGGGCTGGCGCTCACCGGCTCGTCGCCGGTGGTGCGGCGGTGGCCGATGATCCCCGGGATCGACTTCGCCGGCACGGTGGAGGCGAGCACGCACGACGGCATCGCCGTCGGCGACCCGGTGGTCCTCAACGGCTGGGGCGTGGGCGAGACCCACCTCGGCGGCTACGCCGAGCGGGCCCGGGTGCCCGGCGGGTGGCTGGTGCCGAAGCCCGACGCGTTCACCCCGGCCCAGGCCATGGCCATCGGCACCGCCGGCTACACGGCCATGCTCTGCGTCCTCGCCCTGGAGCGTCACGGCGTGGGTCCCGACGCCGGGCCGATCCTCGTCACCGGTGCGTCGGGCGGCGTGGGCGGCGTGGCGATCTCGCTGCTGTCCGGCCTCGGCTACGAGGTGGTGGCCTCCACCGGCCGGCTCGACGAGGCCGACTACCTCCGCTCGCTCGGCGCGGCCGACGTGATGGACCGGGCCGAGCTCTCCGAGCCCGGCCGACCGCTCGGCAAGGAGCGCTGGGCCGGCGCCGTCGACAGCGTGGGCAGCCACACCCTCGCCAACGTGCTCGCCGGCACCCGCTACGGCGGCACCGTCGCCGCGTGCGGCCTGGCCCAGGGCATGGACCTTCCGGGCTCGGTCGCCCCGTTCATCCTGCGCGGCGTGACCCTGGCCGGCGTCGACAGCGTGATGGCCCCGAAGCCCGTCCGCCTCGAGGCGTGGGACCGCCTCGCCCGCGACCTCGACCTCGCCAAGCTCGACGCCCTCACCGAGACCCGACCCCTCGCCGACGCGCCGGAGCTCGGCGCCGAGATCCTCGAGGGCAAGGTGCGCGGCCGGGTGGTGCTCACCGTCTGACGCCACCTGCTCCACCCCCTAACCTGACGCAACTGTCAGAAACCCGGGGGGTGCGCGGTGTTCGATCCGAGCGGTAGGCGGGTGCTGGTCACCGGTGCGTCGTCGGGCCTGGGCGCCGCCCTGGCCCGAGGGTTGGCCGAGCGAGGGGCCATCGTCGGCCTCTGCGCCCGGCGCGCCGATCGCCTCGACGCGGTGCTGGCCGCCGTACGTGAGCACTCGCCCGAGAGCCGGTCCTGGACCGTCGACCTCGGCGACGTCGACGGGCTCGACGCCTTCGCCGACCAGGTGGTGGACGACCTCGGGGGCCTCGACCTGCTCGTCAACAACGCCGGGATCCCCAAGCGCCGCTGGGCGTGGGCGCACCGGGCCGACGAGGTGGCCGACGTGCTGCGCATCGACCTCCACTCCCCGATCCGGCTGACCCAGGCCCTGCTGCCGGCGCTGGAGGCGTCGGGCGGCCACGTGGTGTTCATCGGATCGGTGGCGGCCCGCCTCGGCCCGCCCGCCGAGGCCGTGTACAGCGCGGCCAAGGCCGGCATCACCGCCTACGCCGAGGGCCTGCGGGTGGATCTGGGCGTGGCCGGCAGCTCGATCGGCGTCCACGTCGTCCAGCCCGGCGTGCTCGGCACGGAGCTGTTCGCGCTGCCCGACAACGACGCGTCGATCAGCGACGTCGAGCCGCTCGACCCGAGCGAGATCGTGCCCGCCGTGCTCGGCGCGCTCGACTCGGGCGCCACCGAGACCTTCGTGCCCGGCTGGTTCGCCGATCTCCCGCCGGTGAAGGCCACCGATCTCGACGGCTTCCTCCAGGGGGCCGTGGAGTACACCCGAGGCCGGCTCGACGAGCTCGGCCTCCCCCGCCCCGACCGCCCCGCCCACTGAGGAGCCCGATGGCCGCCCACCCGCTCTCCCTGCTGACCCCCGACGAGGTGGTGACCACCCGCGAGGTGCTCGCCGCTGCCGGCGAGCTCCCCGAGGGTGCCAGCGTGGTCCACATCATCCTGGCCGAGCCCCACAAGGCCGACCTGGCCGCCTGGTCGCCCGGCGATCCCGTCCACCGCCGGGTGACGGCGCTCGTGCTGCCCGGTGCCGGGCTCACGATGGTGGAGCTGCTCGTGTCGGTCACCGACCGCCGGATCGAGGACCGGCGGGTGATCGAGGGCATGCGGCCCACGCTCCTGTTCGGCGAGTCGTTCCTCGTGATCTGCGCCTGCCTCGAGCACCCCGACTACATCGCCGCCCTCGCCCGCCGCGGCATCACCGACCTCTCGAACGTGCAGATCGACCCGTGGCCCGCCGGGTCGTTCGGCTACGGCGTGGAGGAGGGCCGTCGCATCGCCCGCTGCATCACCTTCCTGCGCGAGACCGAGGACGACAACGGCTACGCCCGCCCGGTGGAAGGCGTGATCGTGCACGCCGACCTCGGCACCGGCGAGGTGCTCGAGGTCATCGACCACGCCCCCCTCGGCACCGACCCGATCCCGCTCCCGCCGCAGGGCTCCCGCTACACGCCCGAGCACGTCGGCACCCTGCGCCCCGACCTCCGGCCGATCTCGATCCTCCAGCCCGACGGCCCGAGCTTCACCGTGGAGGACAACGAGGTCCGCTGGCAGAAGTGGTCGCTGCGCCTCGGGTGGGACCCCTACGAGGGCCTCGTGCTGCACCAGGTGGCCTACACCGACACCGCACCCGACGGCTCCGAGCGCGCTCGCTCGATCCTCCACCGCGCCTCCATCTCGGAGATGGTCGTCCCCTACGGCGACCCCGGCGAGGTGCAGGGCTGGAAGAACGCGTTCGACGCCGGCGAGTGGGGCCTCGGCCGCATGACCCAGTCGCTCACCCTCGGCTGCGACTGCCTCGGCGTCATCCACTACACCGACATCACCATGGCCAACGAGCAGGGCGAGCCGTGGGTCGTGCCCAACGCCATCTGCATGCACGAGGAGGACTACGGCATCGGCTGGAAGCACGTGGACCTCCAGACCGGTCGGGCCGAGGTGCGCCGCAGCCGACGCCTCGTCATCAGCCACATCGCCACGGTCGGCAACTACGAGTACGGCTTCTTCTGGTACCTCTACCTCGACGGCAACATCCAGCTCGAGGTGAAGCTCACGGGCATCCTCTCCACCCAGGCCGTTCGGGAGGGCGAGTCGTCGCCCTACGCCAACCCGATCCTCCCGGGCCTGGCGGCGCCGGTGCACCAGCACCTGTTCTGCGCCCGGCTCGACCTCGACGTCGACGGCACCGACAACCGGGTGGAGGAGGTGGAGGCCGAGGTGATGCCGATGGGCCCCCACAACCCGTGGGGCAACGCGTTCCGACCCAAGGTCACCGTGCTCGGCCGGGAGTCCGAGGCCAAGCGCGAGACCGACTCGCGCACCAGCCGGGCGTGGCGGGTGGTCAACCCGTCGAAGCTCAACCACGTGGGCCGGCCGGTGGGCTACAAGCTGGTGCCCACCATGTCGACGCCCACGCTGCTCGCCCACCCCGAGTCGTCGGTGGGAAAGCGGGCCGGGTTCGCCCGCCACAACCTCTGGGTCACCCCCTACGCGCCGGGCGAGCAGCGCGCCGCCGGCGACTTCCCGAACCAGCACGAAGGCGGGGCCGGCCTGCCCGAGTGGACCGCGGCCGACCGCGAGCTCGACGACACCGACGTGGTGCTCTGGTACACGTTCGGCGTGACCCACCTGCCCCGGCCCGAGGACTTCCCGGTGATGCCCGTGGAGTACACCGGCTTCCTGCTGGCACCGTTCGGCTTCTTCGAGCGCAACCCCGCGCTCGACGTGCCGCCATCGCCCCCCGGCGCCTGCCACGACCCGGGCGACTGCCACACCTGATCGTGCGCTCGGTGGCGCGGCTGCGCGACGAGTGGCGGCTCTCGGCGATCACGCTCGGCGCGCCGGCCACCCCGCTGCTGGTGCTGTTCGGCCTCAACGCCGTCGACGAGCTGGACCGCACCGCGTTCGCCGTGCTGCTCCCCGACATCCGGGACCACTTCGGCCTCACCGACGCCCAGGCCCTGTCCATGGTGGCGCTCACCACGGTGGCGGTGATCTTCATCGAGATCCCGCTGTCGTTCTACTGCGACCGCCACAACCGGGTCCGCATCGCCACCGTGGGCGCGGCGGTGTGGGCGGCGTTCTCGGTGGGCACCGGCCTGGCCGTCTCGGTGCTCATGCTCGTGCTGATGCGCATCGGCGCGGGCGGCGGCCGGGCGGTGGTGAACCCCACGCACTCGTCGCTGCTGTCGGACTACTACGAGCCGGCGGCCCGGGTGAAGGTCTTCGCCGCGCACCGACAGGCCAACTCGGTGGGCCAGGTGCTCGGCCCGCTGCTCGCCGGCCTGCTCGCCCACGCCTTCGGCTGGCGGGTGCCGTTCTTCGTGTTCGCGGTCCCCACGGCGATCTTCGTCGTCCTGGCCCTGCGCCTGCGCGAACCGGTCCGCGGCGCCCACGAGCGCCGAGCCGCCGGGGCCGACGACGCCGAAGCCGCCGCCGAGGATGCCCACGAGACGGCGTGGGCCACCATGCGCACGCTCGGCCGGGTTCGGACCGTGCGGCGCATCTGGACCGCGGTCCCGTTCCTCGGCATCGCCCTCTTCGGCGTGCCCAACCTGCTGTCGCTGCTCTACGAGGACGTGTTCGACGTGGACTCGGCCGGCCGCGGGGTCATCGCCGCCGGCATCGAGCCGCTGCAGATCATCGGCGTGTTCGTGGCCATGCCGGTGGTGGCCCGCATCGCCGCCACCCGGCCCGAGTTCCTACTGCGGTTCGTGGCCGTGGTGGGCGTGGCCGACGGCGTGCTCCTCGTGATCCTGGCCAATGCCCCGCAGCTGTGGATGGCCATCGCCGTGCACGCCCTGCTCGCCGCCAGCATCGGCACCCTGGCCCCGGCGTTCTTCGCGCTCGTGTCGCTGGTGGCGCCGCCCCGGGTGCGATCGGCGGCGTTCTCGACCATGGCCGTCTTCGCCATCCCCGGCATCGCCGTGTTCCTGCCGGTGATCGGCTTCGTGTCGGATCAGGTGGGCATCCAGGCCAGCATGCTGGTGATGGTGCCGGTGTCGCTGGCGGCGGGCTTCTTCCTCCGCTCGGCGTCACGCTTCGTGGCCGACGACGTGGCCGCCGTGCGCGCCGAGTCCCTGGCCCGCGTCCTCGGCGACCCGGCGTAGCTCGGACCGGCGAGCGCGTCGACCGCGGGCCACCTCGGTGGCGAGGGCGTCGAGGGGCTGCTCGAAGGGTGCGAGCGGGTCGGCCAGGCGGGCCAGCCAGGCCTGAGCCGCGGCCACGCCGGCCTCGTCGACGGCGTAGATGCGCCGCGTGCCCTCGGCCCGCACGGTCACGAGGCGCGCCTCGCGCAGCACCTTGAGGTGCTGGGACACGGCGGGCTGCGACATCGGCGCGCGGTCCTGCAGCGCGACCACGAGGTCGCGCACCGGACGCTCGCCGTCGGCGAGCAGCTCGAGGATGGCCCGCCGGGCGGGCTCCCCCAGGGCCTCGAACAGCCCGCTCACCCCTCGGCCGGATCGCCCTCGGGCAGCGTGGTGTAGAAGGCCACGGTGCGCTCGCCGGCCTCGTGCGCCGATCCCGGCTCGTCGCCGTCGGCGATGGCCGCCTCGGCCCACCCGGTGGCCGCCACCCGGGTGAACTCGACGCCCTCCGGCGAGAACGTGAACCCCATGGCCAGCTCGGGGTCGACCGGCTCGCCCGAGTCGACGTGCAGGCCGAGCCCCAGCAGGGCGAGGTCCCACCCGACGCCCACGGCGCCGGGACCGAACTGCTCCCAGAAGCCGGGATCCACGGGCGCCTCGTGGACGAGCTCGAGCGTGGTGCCGCCCTCGACGGGGCTGAGCGTGATGGTCAGCCACGACACCCGGTCCTGCATCTCCCAGGTGACCGCGAACGAGCGCGGCTCGTCGCACCGCTCGATCACCCCGCCGGCGTTGCCCTCGAGCTGGTAGCGGCCGCCGACCTGCAGGTCTCCGCTGACGGGCAGGAACCACCGGGGCAGCCGCTCGGGGGCGGTGACGGCCTCCCAGAGGTCGGCCGCATCGGTGGCGTAGGTGCGGCGGGCGACGGCGATGCGGGTGGGTGCGCCATCCCTCGTGCCGCTGCGGACCTCTCGGGCCACCAGCCCCGCCGTACCGATCGGATCGTCGATCATCCCTCGCTCTTTCATAAGTATGGACTTATGAAGCTAGCCGATCGCCTGCGGTAGGGTCGCTCCCGTGGATGTGGTGGACGTCCAGATCGCGGTGGAGGACCCCACCAGCGCCGACGCCCGGCGGTGCATCGAGGCGTACCTCGCCGAGCTCGACACCCGCTTCGAGGCCGGCTTCGACCCGGCCGCGAGCATCTCGGCTGACGCCCACGAGCTCACCGAGCCGGCCGGTCTCCTGCTGCTGGCCCGGGTGGAGGACGAGGCGATCGGGTGCGGCGCCCTCAAGCTGCACGGCACCGGGCCCGCCGAGGTGAAGCGCATGTGGGTGAGCTCGAGCGCTCGGGGCCTGGGCGTGGGCCGCCGACTCCTGGAGGCGCTGGAGCAGGAGGCCCTCGCCCGCGGCGCCAGCGCGACGAGGCTCGAGACGAACCGGTCGCTCGTGGAGGCCATCGCCATGTACCGGGCCGCCGGCTACCGGGAGGTCCCCGCCTTCAACGACGAGCCGTTCGCCCACCACTGGTTCGAGAAGCCGCTCAGCTGAGCCGAGGCGCGCCGGTGGGCCGTGCACCGGTGGGGTGCACGGCTCGGCGGGGTTCAGGCGGCGGCGTGGGGTCCGGCGCGGGTGGGGTGGCGCTCGGTGCCTGCGGCCGGTGGGCAGGTGTGGTCGGTGGGGCGGTCCCAGGCGGGACGGGGCCCAGGCCCGTCGTCGTCGTCGGGGTCGGGCCGTGGTGGTTCGTCGAGGGTGAAGTCGCGTCGTACCAGCGGCTCGCCGCGGGGTGACCGGTAGGCCACGGGTTCGAGCCGGGCGTCTCGGGCGCGTTGGGCGAGCTCGACGCTGGTGGGGAGGGTCTCGCCGCGCCCGACGGGGTCCATGGTGCGGTTCCACCGATCGGCGATGCGCACCGCCCCGATCGCGGCGGCGGGCAGGTCGGCGTCGCCGGTGATGGCGAGCAGGCCCTGGTGGTGCATGCGGTGGTGCCGACGGCACAGGGTGATCAGGTTGGCCGTGTCGGTGGGGCCGAGGTCTTCCCAGTGGACGATGTGGTGGATCTCCAGACCGAGCGTGGCGTCGCAGCCCGGCACCCGACAGCCGCGGTCGCGGTGCTCGACGATGCGCCGGACCCGCCGGGAGATCACCCGGGTCTTGCGGCCGACGTCGACCGGAGCGCCGTGCCGGTAGGTGGTGGCCCGCAGCGAGCAGTCGCACAACAGCAGCTGGTGCAGCCACTGCGGGAGCCGCTGACCCAGGTGCGTCGACAACGAGGTGTCTCCCCCGGGGTCCTGCTCGAGGTGCAGGTTCACCTGGTAGCGATCCGATCCCGGATGGGCGGCCTCACCGGCACGCAGCGCGGCCTCGGCCGCGCACACCAGGCCATCGGCCGCCGACACCGACGCCATCGCCTCCCCGGGGCCGACCAGCGCCCGCTGCTGACGGAACAGGTCGTCGCGCATCGCCCGGATCGCGGCGTCGACCACCGCGCCCTCGTCCTCTGACAGCCGGGCCCGCAGCCACCAGCCCTTGGCGTCGGTGCCCGACGACACCGACCGCTCGGCCTCGGCCGGCTTGGGCTTGGGCTGCCCGGGGTCCTCGTAGCCATACGAGGGCAGCACCGCCCGCAACTGGCGCACCGTCATCTCCCGGGCCTTCGCCGTGGCCGCCTCGTCATACGCGGCGGGCACATGCCGGGCGATCTCCGACGCCTGGTCGATCGTGAGCTCACCGGCGGCCAACGCCGCCACACAGGCGGGCAACTCGTGGCGCCGCCGGGCCAGGCGCACCAGCTCACCGGCCCGAGCCGGCGACACCCCGGCCCGCCACGCCAGGAACCCCGCCGGCGTGTGCATGCCGAACGGATCCCCTGCCTGATCCTCCAGCACCTCCGCCGCCACCTGCACCAGCGCACCATGCGCGGCGTTGATGATCCCCTGGAGCTCAGCGATGCGCGCCTCCACGGCCGCCGCCTTCGCCATCAGAACCTCAGCCTCCGCCATCACGAACATATGTTCGTGATACTAGTAGGCAACATTCACCGCCGCAAGCACCGGCCGGGTCCTCGAATCGAGCGGACCCCCGCCGGTCCCGGATGCCGGTGCTGGCACCCGGGACCGACTCGGAGCCGATCACGGTCAGCTGCTGGCGATGCTGCCGATCACCGTGCTGACCACGTTGCCGGAGCCGCCGCTGCTGGGCGAGCTGTGGGCGTCGCCACTGCTGCCGCTGCTGTTGGCCGTGCCGGCGTGCGACGAGGTCGCACCCGAGTCCCCGGTGTCGCCCGAGTGGACCGATCCGTGGGTGGTGCTGTCGCCGCTGTGGGCCTGCGAGGCCGCCTCAGGGTCGGCGGTCACGTCGCCGGAGTCGCCGGCGTTGTGGCTGTCGCCCGAGTCGGCGTGGGACGTGACGTGGGCGTCGCCGGTGTCACCGGAGTGATCCGACTCGGCCCAGCTGCCGCTGTCGTCCGACCCGTTCGAGCCGCTCGTGCCGGTGGTGCTGGTCGAGTCGCC
>JAHBSN010000449.1 GCA_019639095.1 Actinomycetota bacterium | reverse complement strand
GAGCTGCCGAAGTCCTACGCGGACAATGCGCGCCGGCTGCTGCGCAAATTGAACTGAACCGCCACCCAAGGCATCATTCCAGCAACGCAATTTCAGGTCGGACCATGAAGATCGCTTTCATCACAGGCGCGGGCGCAGGCATTGGCGAGGAGACCGCGCGTGTCGCGGTCGAGAAGGGCTACAAGGTCGCGGTATTCGATCGCAATGCCGAGGCGGCGGAGAAGGTTGCCAAAGCTCTTGGAAATGCCGTCGCGCTGTCCGGCGATGTCACGGACGAGGCGAGCGTCGAGGCCGCGCTCGACAAGCTCGGAGCGGTTCCGGACCTGGTGGTGAACAACGCCGGCGTGGTGCGCGACCGCATGTTCGCCAACGCCACCGAGGACGAGTGGGACCTCACCATGGCGGTGCACCTGAAGGGGCACTTCACCACCTCACGCCACGCCGCCGCCCACTGGCGGGACCGGGCCAAGGCCGGCGAGGCGGTCGACGCCCGCATCATCAACACCACCTCGGGCGCCGGCCTGCTCGGCTCGGTGGGCCAGGCGGCGTACTCGGCGGCCAAGGGCGGGATCATCTCCCTCACGCTGGTGCAGGCGGCCGAGCTGGCGCGCTACGGCGTCACCGCCAACGCCATCGCTCCCGCGGCGCGCACCCGGATGACCGAGAAGGTGTTCGCCGAGACCATGGCCGCGCCCGACGACCCCGACGCGTTCGACGAGATGGCGGCCGACAACGTGGCCCCCCTCGTGGCCTGGCTCGGCTCGCCCGACGCCGCCGGCGTCACGGGCCGGGTGTTCGAGGTCGAGGGCGGCAAGGTCTCGGTGGCCGACGGCTGGCACCGCGGCCGGGTCATCGACAACGGCGCCCGCTGGGAGCCGATCGCGGTGGGGGCCGCCGTCACCGAGCTGCTGGCCGAGGCGCCCGCCCCGGACCCGGTCTACGGCGCGGGCTGAGGCCCGTCGGGCTGGTCGGGGTGGTGCGTGCGCCACGCCTCGAGCCAGCCCGCCACCACCGGCCCGAAGTGGGCCGGGTTGTACACGTCCTCCTCGGAGGCGAACAGCCCATCGCCGGCGTAGACCAAGCGCGTCCAGTTGGCGCCCTCGTAGACCTTCCCGTCGCCGGGATCCACGAAGCGGTTCTCCACCTGGCCGACCACCCAGCCCTGCTCGGCGTCGATCGTGTACCAGTCCCACGGGAACAGCTGCATCTCGGTGAAGGGCCAGGCCGACATGGTCTCGGTGATCCACGCCAGCACCGCCTCGCGCCCGTGGAACTCGCCGTAGAGGTGCTCGACGTAGTGCACGTCGGGGGTGAAGCAGGCCACCCACGGCGCCCAGTCGCCCGTGCGGCCCGCCTCGTTCGCCGCCGCCTGGTATCGGTCGAACGCGGCCTGGATCTCGGCTCGGTCGTGGGCCACGTCGGCCTCCTCGTGGTCGGTCTCGGCGCGGACCCTACCGGTGGCCGAGGTGTGGGACCCTGGGACCGTGTCGGGAGGGGACGAGGGGGAGGGCCAGGCCGTTCTCGACGGGTTCGCCGAGTCGGTCCACCAGCGCGCCTTCCGCGAGTTCGGCGAGCAGGTGGCCGCACGCCTGCCCCTCTACCGCTACCTCTGCGAGCGCATCGCCCGGGACCCCGAGGTGGCCGACCTGCTCGAGCTGGCCCGGCCCGGCCAGCAGGTGCCGAACCTGCTGCTGGCCGCGGTGCACGACGTGCTGCTCGCCGGCGAGGGCCAGCCGCTCGAGCGCTGGTACGGCTCGATCACCGAGCACCCCCACCCGGTGGGCAACGGCGCCGACGACCCCTGGCCGGCCTTCCGCGAGGTGGCGCTGCACCACCCGTGGGTGCGGCGCGACCTGC
>JAHBSN010000448.1 GCA_019639095.1 Actinomycetota bacterium | reverse complement strand
TCGCGCTCGATCGTGGAGGCCAAGGACCGCGTCGCCTGGTGCCAGCGCTGCTTCAACCTCTCCGAGGGCGAGCTCTGCGGCATCTGCGCCGACGACCGCCGCGACGGCACCCTGCTCTGCGTGGTGGAGGAGCCCAAGGACCTCGTGGCCGTGGAGAAGACCGGCGAGTACCGGGGCCGCTACCACGTGCTCCAGGGCGCCATCAGCCCCATCGAGGGCATCGGCCCCGACCAGCTTCGCGTGAAGGAGCTGCTCGCCCGGCTCGACCCCGAGGGCGTCACCGAGGTCATCCTCTGCACCAACCCCAACATCGAGGGCGAGGCCACCGCCATGTACCTCGGTCGCCTGCTCACGCCGCTCGGCATCAAGGTCACCCGCATCGCCAGCGGCCTTCCCGTGGGCGGAGACCTCGAGTACGCCGACGAGCTCACCCTCGGCCGGGCGCTCGAAGGTCGGCGCGAGCTGAGCTGAGGGCCCCCGCCCGAATCGGACAAAAGGTGTAGGACAGGCGGCGATGAACGCCCCGCATCGCCCCCTCCGCCGCCTGGTCGTCGTGGTGGCCCTGGCCGCCGCCCTCGCCTCGTGCTCGAACGGCTCAGACCCGACCGGCTCCCCGTCGACCACGAAGGCCCCCAAGCCCGCGGCCGAGTCGACCACCACGACCGCCCCGCAGGCCGACCCGGCCGACGTGGTACCCGGCGCGGACTGGGCCGTGGCCGATCCGGCCGACCACGGCATGGACGCCGCCACCCTCGAGAAGGCCAAGGACTACGCCTTCCAGGACAGCAAGAACACCCAGGGCGTGGTGGTGGTGCGCGGCGGGGAGATCGTGGCCGAGTGGTACGCCCCCGGCGAGGATCGGGACTCGTGGGCGGCCAGCTGGTCGATGGCCAAGAGCACCTACAGCGCCCTGATCGGGATCGCGATCGACGAGGGGAAGATCCCGAGCATCGATGAGCCGATGACCACCTGGTTCCCCGAGTGGAAGGCCGACGAGCGCTCGAAGATCACCCTGCGCGACGTCCTGGAGATGAGCACCGGGCAGACGTGGAACGAGGACTACTCGCCCGACGACCTCGACGCGTCCAACGTCGTCCGCATGGTGCTCAAGGAGCGCGACCAGCTGGCCTACGCCGCCGCGCAGCCGGCCGAGAAGGAGCCCGGCACGGTCTTCAACTACAGCAGCGGCACCTCGATGCTCCTGTCGGCGGTGCTCGAGCAGGCCACCGGCGAGAAGCCGGCCGACTACGCCATGGCCAAGCTGTGGGACCCCATCCAGGCGAGCAAGGTCGACCTCTGGAGCGACGCCGAGGGCCACACCCTGACCTACTGCTGCGTCGACACCACGAGCCGGGACTTCGCCCGCTTCGGGCTGCTGTACCTCCACAACGGAAGGTGGGGCTCGAAGCAGGTGGTGCCGGCCTCGTGGGTGGCCGACTCCGTGAAGGGCTCGCGCGCCGACCCCGAGACCTACGGCCTGCAGTGGTGGCTGGAGCCGGTGGAGGGCGTGCCCGACGACCTGTTCCAGGCCGAGGGCCACGACGACCAGTACATCTACGTGGTCCCGAGCCTCGACCTGGTGGTGGTCCGCAACGGCTCCTACACCAAGTACGACGGGCCGACGGTGGCCGACCCCAACCTCTTCTCGCGCTACCCGAGCGGCGACATCGTGCCCGGCCAGGGGACGGCACCTCCGGAGGACGGCTGGGACTCGGCCGCCTTCCTGGCCCCGATCATCGACTCGATCCAGGACTGATCCGGCCCGCCCCGGGCCCGAGAACGAGAAGAGCCCGCCGCCGGCCCACCGGGCCCGCAGGCTCGGTGGCGGCGACGGGCTCGCCTCAGGAGTGGATCAGCCG
>JAHBSN010000447.1 GCA_019639095.1 Actinomycetota bacterium | reverse complement strand
CGTGGGTGGGCTCGCGCGCCCGGCTCGGTCGGGTCGAGCTCCGGATCGTGAGCATCGCGGGCATGGCCGCGGGGTTCACCGTGCTGTTCGGCGCCCCGCTCGGCTCGGCGGTGTTCGCCCTCGAGATCCTCCACCGCCGTGGGCTCGAGTACTACGAGGCCCTGCTCCCCGCCGCCGTCGGCGCCCTGTGCGGGTACGCCGTCTACGCCGGCGCCACCGGTCTCGGCCTCGAACCCGTCTTCGCCTTCCCCGGCGTGGGCCCGATGCAGGTCACCGACCTCCTCCTGGGCGCAGCGGCCGGGCTGGCCGGCGCCGGCATCGCCCACGCGTTCACCCACCTCTGCACGGGGCTGCGTCGGGCCGTGCGCGCCGTGCCACCGCCGGCGCGGCCGGTCCTGGGCGGGATCGCCCTCGGCGGCCTCGCGTTCGCCACCCCGTACGCCCTGACCAACGGCGAGGCGCAGATCGCCGACCTCAGCGCGATCCACGTCGCGGCGGCCACCCTCGCCCTGGCCGCCGGCGCCAAGCTGGTGGCGTCGGCCGTGTCGCTCGTCACCGGGTGGAAGGGCGGGTTCATCATCCCCCTGTTCTTCGTGGGCTACTGCGTGGCCCGGGCGTCGGCCGGGATCCTCCCGGACGGCGACGAGTGGGTGCTGGCCGCCGGGCTGATGGCGGCGGCCAACGTCGGCGTCACCAAGACCCCGATCGGGTCGACCCTCGTGGTCACCGAGATGGCCGGCACGGCGGTCCTGCCGTCGACGTTGCTGGCCTCGGTGGTGAGCCTGGCGCTGACCTCGGGCGTGGGCTTGATCGACAGCCAGCGGCGGCGGTTCGATGCGGGCGACGATGCCGACGAACCGGAGCCCGAGTGAACGCCTCCCGGCCGCTGTCTGACCGCGACTACCGGTCCCTGGCCCGGTTCCGCCACGCCCTGCGACGCTTCCAGCACTTCTCGGAGACGGCGGCGAGGGCCGCCGGCCTGCCACCCGCCCAGCACCAGCTCCTGCTCGCGGTGCGCGGGCACGATGGTGACGAACCGCCGTCGCTCACCGACGTGGCCGAGGCGCTGCAGCTCAAGGTGCACTCGGCGGGCGAGCTGGCCGGACGGGCCGCCGCCCGGGGGCTGCTGGAGCGCTGGAGCGACCCCGACGACGCCCGGCGCACCCTGCTGGCGCTCACCGAGACCGGCGAGGCCAAGCTGGCCGAGCTGTCGCTGCAGCACCGCGACGAGCTTCGGCGGTTCCGACGCGAGATGAACGACGTGCTGCGCGAGCTCGACTGAGGGTGCTCAGCGGCGGCGCTCGGTGAGTTCGAGGATGGTGGAGAGGGAGTGCCCGCTGTGTCCCTGCGCGACCAGGTCCACCGCCGCGCTCAGCCGTTCGAGGTCGGTGCGGGAGAAGCGGCGCTGGTTGCCCGACGGCCGGGCCTCGGCCTGGTCGATGGTGGCGGCCAGGCGCCGGAGCGCCTGCGTGTCCAGCCCGAGCAGGTCGGCGGCGACCGCCATGGTGAAGAGCGGTTCGTCGGGGTCGTCCACCCGATCCCGCCACGAGCGCGCCGAGGGGGCGACCCGAGCCGGATCGCCCCCTCGAGGGGTGCCGTCGCGCTCGCGCGCGGCGCTCACGTGGCGGTCGATTCGATGGGCAGCTCCGCGGCGCCCTCCGACGCCTTGTGGGTGACGGCGATCTGACGGGGCTTGGCGGTGTCGCGCAGCGGGATGCGCAGGGTGAGCACGCCGTCGTGGTACTCGGCGTCGACGTGGTCCACGTCGAGCACGTCGCCCAGCATGAGGCGACGGGTGATCTGGGCGTCGGGCCGCTCCCGCACCAGGTAGCGCGCCCCGTCGGGCAGGGCGGCCTTGCGGCGGGCC
>JAHBSN010000446.1 GCA_019639095.1 Actinomycetota bacterium | reverse complement strand
CGGATCCCGCCGGCGACAGCTGGAGCGGCACCACGAGGTACCGGACCCCCATGGGCGCCAGGAGGTGGCCCAGGCGGTTGGTGCGCCGCTGCTCGGCCAGCTCGAGCGCGTCGGCCAGGAGGGGGGACGCGCCGGGCGGGCCGCCGCGCAACCGCTCGAGCACCGTGGGCGCGCCGCGGTCGGTGGCCGCGTAGGCGAGGTCCTGGTCGAAGCGCCAGGCGTTCACCGGGAGGAGCTCGGCGTCGCCGACCCAGAGCACCCGGAACGCCGGCCGGCCGTCGGTGCTCACCAACGACTCGAGCGACGCGGCGAAGTCCCGGTCGGGCATGCGCCACCGGCCATCGAGCAGGCCGCTGGCCAGCGGCAGGGCGCCGAGGGCCACGCCCAGGGCGGCGGCCACCGACAGGATCTGCCGCCACCCGAAGCGGTAGGCGCGCAGGTCGGTCTCGAACGAGGCGAGGCCGAGGGCGGCGGCGAGGGCGAGGGCGGCGGCCACCGGAGCCAGCACGACCTCGGCCGAGGGCAGGGCCACCGGCAGGTAGCCCTCCTGCCCGGCCCACAGCAGCGTCCAGCCGGCCAGCACCACGAGCCACGCCCGCACCGCCCACTCCAGGCGCCACGAGCGACCGATCACGATCGGCAGCGCACCCGCCAGGAGGAAGGCCCAGCCGAGGGGTGGGGCACCCCACGGCCCGCTCTCGAACCGCAGGATGCGCCCGAGGGTGAGCGGGCCTCCGGCGGTGGAGCCCACGCCGGTGACGGCATCCCACGGGTGCGGCGAGCGCAGCAGGTCGATGCTCCACGGCACGTGGAGCGCCACGGCCACCACCGAGGCGCCCACGGCCACGGCGACGACGCGGGCCACGCCCGCCACCCGGAAGCACAGCAGCGAGCCGATGCTGGTGGCCACGGCCAGGAGCAGGGCCACCGGGATCACGAACGGCACGAAGGCGGCCACCACGGCCAGCAGGAGACCGAGCGACAGCACCAGGCCGGCGAGTCGGCGGCGCACCAGCAGGGCCTGGCGCTCGCCGGGGTCGGCCCCCACCGGCCCGAAGGGGGCCACGCCGCTGGCCCGGCCGAGGAGCAGCAGGATCCACGGCGAGGCGGCGTAGACGAGCAGGCCGCTCCACGAGCCACGGGCCAGGGCGTTGTAGGGCACCGGGAGCGCGAGGTAGACGGCGAAGGCGGCCACGCTGGCCCGGCGCGAGCCGATGGGCCGGGCGAGGCGCCACGCGCCCAGCGCCCCGAGTGGCACGCACCCCACCACCAGGAGCCAGCGCAGCAGGGCCATGGCCCCGAAGGTGACGTACCCGAGCAGCCCCACGATGGCGTATCCCGTGGGCTGGGCGCCGGGCCCGCCGAGCCCGTCGCGCCGCCACCCGCTCCAGAACGCGTCGAGCAGGGCCCGAGGGCTGTCGGGGAACCTGGCGAACTCGCCCACGGCGGGGATGCCGTCGACCAGCAGGCCCCGCGACGAGGCGATGACCACCAGCGTGAGCAGCAGCGCGAACGCGCCCGTGAGCTGGCGGGCGCCGTCGCGCAGGGACCCGGCGAGGTCCCGACCGGAGCGGGCGAAGGTGGCCACCCGGTCCTCGCGCTCGTTGAACTGGCCTCGGACGAACGCGCTGAACCGCGCGCTCCCGCGCACCTGCAGGCCCCGCAGCTCGCGGTCCTTGACCCGGCGCGACCGGCGGAGCGCGCCCCGACGGCGACGGACCTCGCCGATCCGGCGGAGGTTCCACGGCCAGGCCCCCAGGATGTCCCGGGCGTGGTCGGGATGGCCGGACAGCAGGGCGTACAGCGCCTCCACCACGGCGAACAGCGCGGCCTGGGGCAGGACCCGCAGGCGGTGGAACCAGCCGTAGCCC
>JAHBSN010000445.1 GCA_019639095.1 Actinomycetota bacterium | reverse complement strand
CGCCGATGCGCGGGGCGCCGCGAGCTCCACCACGACATCGCCGGCCGACTGAGCCGCGCCGCCCGTGGGCGGATCCGTAGGCTCCTGGCCCGTGCGACGCATCGTGTGCCAGGAGTGGGGACCGCCGGAGCAGCTGGTGGTGGTGGAGGGGCCCGATCCGGTGCCCGGCCCGGGGCAGGTGGTGGTGGCGGTGACCGCCGCCGGCGTGAACTTCGTGGACGCCCTGTTCGTGGCGGGCACCTACCAGATCAAGGTGCCGCCGCCGTTCACGCCCGGAAGCGAGCTGGTGGGCCGGGTGGTCGCGGTGGGTGAGGGCGTGGCCGGGCTCGCCGTGGGCGATCGGGTGCTGTCGTCGCTCGGCCTGGGCGCCTGGGCGTCGCACGTGGCGGTACCGGCGGACGCCCTCACCCCGGTACCCACCGGGCTCCCCGACGACGTGGCCGCCGCCCTCGTGCAGAGCTACTGCACCGCCTGGTTCACGCTCACCCGACGGTCGTCGGTGACGGCCGGCGAGTCGGTGCTCGTGCTCGGCGCCGGTGGCGGCGTGGGCCTGGCGGCGATCGACGTGGCCCGGGCGCTGGGGGCGACGGTGATCGCGGCGGCCTCGTCGCCCGAGAAGCTCGCCGACGCCCGGGCCATGGGGGCCGAGCACGTCATCGCGTACGAGGACGAGGACCTGAAGGCGCGAGCTCGCGAGCTCGCCGGCGGCGGGGTCGACGTGGTGGTGGACCCGGTGGGCGGCCGCCACACGGAGGCGGCGCTGCGGGCGCTCGGGCCGTTCGGCCGGCTGGCGATCATCGGCTTCGCCGCCGGTGACATCCCGAGGCTGCCCACCAACCAGGTGCTACTCAACAATCGCACCGTGGCCGGGGTCGACTGGGGCGCGTGGGCGATGCGCAACGGCGCGGCCCAGGCCGACCTGCTCGGCGAGGTGCTCGGCGCCGTCGCCGACGGCCGGCTGCACCCGCCGACGCCCACGGTGCGGCCGCTCGCCGACGCCGGGGCGGTGCTGCGGGACCTGCTCGACCGCCGACTGCGAGGAAAGGCCGTCCTGACCCCCTGACCAGGGCGTACGCGCATCCGAACACGTCGGCGAGGAATCTCCGGCGATTCGTCAGACCGTCCGATCTGTCGGGGATCTGACGATGGCGAGGAATCTACGCAGATTCCTCGCCGACGTCGTCGAAGAGGGCGGCGACCTGGCGGCGCTGGACCTTGTGGGTGCCGGTCCGGGGCAATTCGTCCACGGCGACGAAGCGCACCGGCACCTTGTAGGACGACAACCGCTCCGCCGCCCACCCCGCCAGGTCCGACGACGCCAACGACGCGCCGCCGCGCAGCCGCACCGCCGCCACCGGCACCTCGCCATCGCGCTCGTCGGGCAACGGCACGACCACGGCCTCGACCACGTCCGGGTGCTCCTCGAGCGCGTGCTCCACCTCCACCGTGTACACCGAATAGCCCCCGCGCTTGATCACGTCCTTGATGCGGCCCTCGAAGTTCACGATCCCGAGCGGCCCCCGCCGGACCAGGTCGCCGGTGCGGAGCCACCCGTCGTCGGTGAGGGCGGCGGCGGTCGCCTCGGGCGCACCGTGATACCCCTTCAGGACCCCGGGCCCCGACAGCAGCAGCTCGCCCACGCCCCCGACCGAGACCTCCTCGCCGTCCTCGTCGACCACCTTGAAGTGGTTGCCGGGCAGCGGCACGCCGACCGACCCGCCGAGGCTCGCCGGCACCAGGGGTGGCGAGACCCGCAGGGCCACCCCGCCCGAGGTCTCCACCATGCCGTAGCCCTCAGCGAAGGCCGCCTCGCCCACCGAGCCCACCACCGGCAGCCGGGCGCTGGCGCCGAAGCGCTTGAACTGGCGGGCCAGGTCCGCCGGCAT
>JAHBSN010000444.1 GCA_019639095.1 Actinomycetota bacterium | reverse complement strand
GCGGCCGGGGTGTCGGCACCCTCCTGGGCTCCGTCCGACGAGGCCGGTTCGGCGGGCGGCACGTCAGGCGCCGCGGCCTCCTCGGCGCCGGCGGGCGCCTGGTCGGCGGCGGCGTCGGCCAGCGACCGACCGCAGGTCATGCAGAACTTCGAGCCCTCGTCGTTCTCGGTGCCACAGGCCGCACAACGCATCGCGTGTCCCTTCCAACGCCATCGGTGGGCAGAGGTTAGGGGAACGCACCCGCCCCGGCGGGGTGTTGCCGCAGGACGTCGATCCGCTCAGGCCGCCGGCGACCCGTCGGGCTCACCCAACGAGTCCAGCGCCGCGGCGAGCAGCCGCTCGCATCGGGGCGTGAACCCGATGGCCGAGGTGGCGGCCAGGCCGGCCGGGCTCATCTTCCGGGCCGTGCGGCGCACCACCCGGATCGTGTGCTCGTCGCCCAACTGGAGGGCCAGCTCGTCGAACTGCAACTCGAGGAACACCAGGCACAGGGCATCCTCGTGGACCTGCACGAGCGGGTCCCGGCCCAGGCCCTCCTTGGCCACGATGGCCTGCACCTGCTCGATCTCGGGACGCTCGTAGCCCACCGAGCTGAGCAGCTCCCCCACCTCGTGGGCCTGGCGCTCGCGCTGGTCGCGACGCCAGCGGTGGTAGCCCGCCCGACCGGCGGGGTACGTGTCGCGCGGCGAGACCCAGCGGCGGATGTGGTGGGCGCGCGCCGCCAGGAGCTGCGCCTCGGTGGGCGACGGGGTGAGCACGTGCAGCCAGTGCGTCATCCGCTGGGCGTGGAGCAGCTCCTTTGGTCGAGCGACCCCATCGACCACCACCTCGTTGGGATCGGCGGCGTTGGCGGCGTCGATGGCCGCCAGCGCCTGCTCGAGCCGCTGGCTCACCGGGCGTCGGGCGGCCGGAGGTCGATGCGGAGGGTGAGGATGCCGTCGTCGAGGGTGGCCTCGGCGTCGGCGATGATCGCGAAGTCCTGGAAGTCGAGCTGGGCCTGCTCGATGAGCCGGGTTCGATCCGGTCCGGCCACCGGCGGGAGGTTCCGTCGCTTCACGGCCACCGCCCGGTCCTTGTAGCGGGCCAGCATGGCGTCGATGTCGAGGGAGTCGGCCATGCGGCCACGGTACCGGCCGGATCGCCGGCGTCGCGCCTAGGGCTGGTCGGAGGACCGCCGGGCGAACAGCGCGGCGCGCTGCTCGGGGGTGAGCCGACGGGGACGGGAGGCGGGCGCCACCACCACCCGCTCGTGCTCGCCGGTGCCGCGAAGCTCCCAGGCCTCGTCGGCGGCGGCGTGGTCGGCGCCGGCCACGGCGCGGCGTGCGGCGGCCGGCTCCACCGCGGGGGCATCCACCACCGGCACCGGCGCGGTCTCGTCGCCGGTCTCCTCGATCGGGTCGATCGCGCTGGCCGCGGCGCCCGCGCCGGCGGCAGGTGCCCACGGCGACGCCGGTGCCTCCAGGGCGGCGGCCGGTGCGGGCTCGTCGACCTCGGGCACCGCCGCGTCGCTGGCGGCATCGCCTGCCGGCGAGGTGGTCGGCTCCACGGCCACGGCGGGCACGCCGGGCACGGCGGGTACGGGCTCGGTGGCGGGGCCGCCCTCGGCGGTGGCGGGCTCGGACGTGGCCGTGAGGGCGGCTGCGGTGGCGGCGTCGGCGGGGACCATGGCCGGGACGTCGACGGGCACCGGGCGGGTCTTGCGCCAGTAGCGGATGGTGAGCAGCGTCAGGGCGAGGGCCACGAACACCAGCCCGCCCACCACGGCCCAGATCTTGCGGTTCTCGTCGGCCACCCGCTTGCTCCCGGCGCCGGTGGCGGGTGCCTCGGCCTCGCTCGTGGTGGGTGCGGCGGCCGTGGTGGGCGTGGCGGTGGTGGAGACCGGGACGGTGGTGGTGACGTCGGTGCCGAGGCCCGGGG
>JAHBSN010000443.1 GCA_019639095.1 Actinomycetota bacterium | reverse complement strand
GTACGTGGGCACCAACGTGTTCATCGGCGCCTCCACCATGAGCACCGAGGAGATCCGCCGCCGCCACGTCAACGGCATCGACGCGCTGATGTGGGGCACCGACTACCCCCACCCCGAGGGCTCGTGGCCCCACACGGTGGAGCGACTCGAGACCGACTTCCGCAACGTGTCGATCGAGGACACCCGTCGCCTGCTCGGCCTCAACGCCATGGCCTGCTACGACCTCGACGTGGCCGGCCTGGAGGCGGTGGCCGCCAAGGTCGGTCCCACCCCCGAGGACCTCCACCAGGACCCCGACCTGCGCACCGCCCCCGACGCCATCCGCACCGCCCGCTGGTGGTTCGACGCCTACAACATGGAGTGGAAGGGCTGATGGCCGACGACGCCCACCAGACCGACGACGTGCTCGCACCCCTCGAGCTCGCCGGCCTGGTCGCCGTGGTCACCGGCGGGGCCAGCGGCATCGGCAAGGCCATCGTGCGGGCACTGCTCGGGCGCGGCACCACCGTGGTGATCGCCGACATCGAGGCGCCGGTGCTCGACGCCACCGTGGCCGAGCTGTCGACCCTCGGGAGCGTGGAGGGCATGGTGGTCGACGTGACCGACGAGGCGTCGGTGGGCGCGCTCGCCGACCACGTCTTCGCCACCCACGGCCGCTGCAACCTGCTGTTCAACAACGCCGGCGTCACCTCCGGCGGGGGCGGGGCACCCTGGGCGCAGGAGCCCAACGACTGGCGCTGGTGCTTCGGCGTGAACGTGTTCGGCATGGGCATCTGCACCGCCGCCTTCGTGCCCCGCATGATCGAGTCCGGCGAACCGGGCCAGGTCGTCAACACGTCGTCGAAGGACGGCGGCGTCGCGCCGGTGCCCACCGCGTCGGTGTACGCCGCGTCCAAGGCCGCGGTCACCTGCTTCACCGAGGCGCTGCACCTCAACCTGGTGAAGGAGGGCACGGCGCTGGGCGCGTCGGTCTTCTACCCCTCGGGCGGGCTGCTCGACACGGGGCTCTACACCGCCTCGCGGAACCGACCCGCCCACCTGGCCCGCCAGGGCGAGGGCACCGGCCGCGCCGGCATGACCTTCGACCAGCTCAAGGCGTTCGTCGCGAAGCAGACCGGCACCGAGCCGCCCGTGGCCGACCTGGTGGCGCTCGGCGAGTTCGTGGCCGACGAGGTGGCCGCCCGCCGCTTCGTGATCGCCCACGACCTCGACCAGACCGCCGCCCTGCTGCACCACCGCGCCGACGCCATCGGCCGCGGCGAGGTCCCGCCGCCCCACGAGCTGATCGGCTGAACGCGATGAGCGACCCCGAAGACCCCACCGCCGGCGGCCGGATGCGCGGCGCCGACATCCCCCTGCACGCCCTACTGCAGCTCGAGTTCGAGTCGCCCGAGCCCGGCAGCCGGGTGGCCGAGGTGCGCATGCCCGTGCAGCCCGGCGCCTTCGGCTTCACCGCCAACCTGCACGGCGGCGCCATCGCCACCATGGTCGACCTGGCCTGCGCGCTGGCCGCCGCCCGCAGCACCGACTTCGACCCCTACAAGCAGTCGCTCGTGACCGCCGACATGCACGTGCGCTACCTCGGCCGGCCCCGCACCGCCAACGTGATCGCCCGCGCCGAGGTGGTCCGGGTGGGCAGCCAGCTCATCGTGGTGGAGTGCAAGGTGCGCGACGAGGAGGAGCACATCATCGCCGTGGCCGACTTCTCGATGATGATCGTCACCCTGCGCCGGCCGCTCGCACCCGGCATCGAGAGCGAGCCCGGCGATCCTGAGCTCTGACGGGCCGGTCAGGCTGCCCCGATCGAGGACCCTCAGCCGGTGAGGCGCGGCGATCCGATCCGTGCGACGGCGGGGTACGCCTCCGCCACCGGGTCGCGGTCGACACCGGCACCCGGCGGGCTCGGAGCGGGCTCGGGGGCGTGAGCT
>JAHBSN010000442.1 GCA_019639095.1 Actinomycetota bacterium | reverse complement strand
GAACAGGATGGGGCCCGGGTGGCGCACCTCCAGGCCCTGCGGGCCGAGGGGTCCTAGGGTGGTGGGCATGCCCAGGATCGGGGTGTGGCGGCCGCCCACGTCGCCCGCCCGGGTGGCGATGATGGCGTCGTCGCCGATGGGGTACCACCCGAGGTGCCGGGCCCGAGCCGTCACGAGCACCACCACGGCCGCGCCGGCCACGCCCAGCGCGGCACCCAGCCACCGGGCGCGGGGGCTCAGGTCGGCCAGCGCGTGGAGCGGCGCGGGGGCGATGGTGGCCCGGCGCTCGGCGCGCCGGCTCCTCGCCGCCGCCCGGCGGGCGTGGCCACGCTCGCGAGCCGCCGCGGTCCGGTGGGCCAGCGCCGCTCCCCTCGTCCTCACGGCGGCCCGAGCCCGCTGCCGGTCGGCGGTGGAGGTCCACGACGCCAGCGCGGTGAGGGCGAGCAGGCCGAGCCACCCGGCGGCGGGTCGGCCGTCGAGGCCCACCGCCAGCCGGGTGCCGAGGCTGGCGGCGGCGAGCACCGCCACCGGCGAGCGCGCGCCGCGGGCGCCCGCCACCAGGCCGACGACGGCCACCACCACGGCGCCGAGCGTGGCCCACCCGCGGGCGTGCACCACGGGGGCGATGGCACCTCGGGTGGCCACCACCATCCCGACCGCCGATGCCCCGGCCACGGCGCCCACCGCCCGGGCCACGGCGGGGAGTCCGGCGCGGCCGCGCCGGCGCAGCTCGGGCACGGCGGCCCACGCGGTGAGCGTCGTGGCGACCAGGACGAGCAGCAGGACGTCCTTGGTGGACGCCTGCAGCTGGCGGTTCTGCAGCCGGAGCGCGAGCGCCACCGCGGCGGTGCCGGCACCACCGATGGCGAGTTCGCGGCGCGGGGTCGGTCCGCCGACGAGCACGCCCACCACGCCCGCGACCACCATCGCCACCACCAGGTCGAGGGCGATGACGGCGCTGATGTAGTAGCGGTCGGGACCGCGCACCGCCTCCACGGCGAGGGCCGAGGCACCGGCAGCTGCCGATGCGGCGAGGGCCAGCGCCCCTGCCCAGGCCCGCCGGGAGGGCCCGCGCGGGTCGGTCGGCTCCGCGGCCGCCGGTTCCGTGGGGCCGGTGGCGGGCGTCGCGACAGCACCCCACCCGTGTCGGACCACCCGGGAACGGTACCGCCCCGGCGCGCCGCCGCTTCGGCGGTTCGGCCGTAGCATGAGCCGCCGACTGACCAGGAGGGGGGCGGATGGATCGACGCGGGCGCGTGGAGGCAGCACCACCTGCGGTGATCCTCGGCGTCAGCTGCGACTTCCACGACGCCGCGGCGGCGCTGGTGGTCGACGGCCAGCTGGTGGCCGCCGCCGAAGAGGAGCGGTTCTCCCGCCTCAAGCACGACGCCGCGGTGCCCGCCGGCGCCATCGCCTCGTGCCTCGCGGTGGCCGGCCTGCACGCCGACGACGTGGACGAGGTCGTGTTCTACGAGCGGCCCATGTCGGTGCTGCAGCGCTACCTGGCCGTCCGCCAGCGGGCCGGCGTGCGCGCCCTGGGCGGCTTCACCCGCAACGCCCCCCACCTGGTGGGCCGCAACCTGATGGTGGCGTACCGGATCGAGCGGGTGCTGCGGAACCTGGGCCGACGCGGCTCGCCGCGGTTCGCGTACGCGGACCACCACCAGAGCCACGCGGCCGCCGCGTTCTACCCGTCGCCGTTCGAACGGGCGGCGGTGGTGACCATCGACGGGTTGGGGGAGTGGGCCACCGCATCGATCAGTCGTGGCCACGGGCGCCACCTCGATCCCATCGAGGAGCTCCGGTTCCCCGACTCGGTCGGCCTGGTGTACTCGTTCGTCACCGCCTACTGCGGGTTCCGGCCCAACGACGACGAGTACAAGGTGATGGGGTTGGCGCCCTACGGCACGCCTCGGTTCCTCGACGCCCTCGCC
>JAHBSN010000441.1 GCA_019639095.1 Actinomycetota bacterium | reverse complement strand
GGCCATGAAGGCGCTGGGCCACCTGCTCCCCCACGCCTGGGCGGTGGACGCCTGGACCATCCTGCTCGCACGCGGCGGCGGGTTGGCCGACATCGCCACGCAGCTGGCGGTGCTCGCCGGGTTCGCGGCGGTGCTCCTGGTGGTGGCCACGGCCCGACTCCGCGCCCACCTCGTGGCCTGAGCCCGACGACTAGGGCGCCACCACGGAGTAGGTGACGCTCTTGGTGGCCTGCTTCCCCTCGTTGTCCGAGGAGGACACGGTGAAGGTCTTGGTGCCCACGGTGGCGGTGTCGATCGGCGCGCCGTCGGCCACGGTGCCGACGCAGGTGGCCACGCCGACGCCGGTGCCGTCGTCGCAGGCGTAGTCGGCGAGCACCGTGGTGCCCTGCACGATCGAGGACGCGGCCACGGGGCTGGCGATCGTGATCACGGGCGCCTTGGTGTCGGTGCTCACGAGGGTGCGGTGCAGGCTCGGGCTGGGGCTCGGGTAGCAGTTGAACGTGGGGTTCAGCGTGCCCACCGCGGTGCCGGTGACCCGGAGGTCGAACGAGTAGCCGGGCGAGCCGTAGCTGGTGCCGGCGATCTTGGCGTCGAGCTGGGCGCCCGCCGCCGCCGTCACCTGGAGGTTCATGGTGACGGTGGGGAGGGTGGCGGTGGTGCCGGCGTTGATGGGCCCGGGGATGGTGACCACCACGGTGCTGCCCGACACCGCCGAGCTGGGCGTGCCGCTGCCGACGTTCGCCCAGCCCGTGATGGCGTGGGAGGTGAGGGTCGTGCCGGTCGGCACGGCCACCCGCCAGACCAGGTTGGTCATGTTCTGGACGGTCCCGTCGCCGCTGGACCCGCTGTTCAGCGTGAACGGCTCGGGGGTCACCTTCACCGTGAGGGTGCCGCCGGGCGCCGCGGCCTGGGGCGCCACCGCGGTGTAGGTGGAGGTGAGGGTGCCGGTGGTGTCGGGCACGAAGAAGTTGTTGGACTTGATCTCGCACTTGAACCCGACCGCGGTGTCCACGGAGGTGGGCGGATCGTCGCAGGCGGCAAGGAACGAGGCGAGGGCCAGCGCGATGGCGGCGGTGCCGAGGCGGCGGGCGGTCCGGGCGTGGGGCACGGGGTCTCCAGGATCGGGCGTGGGCCGGGCGCCGGGGGGCGCACCCGTGGGCGAGTTGTCCGAACCTACACCGGCCTCAGATCGCGGATCGGCGGCCTCGGGCGACGAGGGGTCCTCGTTCCCTTGACGGTGGGGTGGGCCCGTGCTGGCCTGTGCAGGCCACTCAGACCGCGCAGGGGGACGCCGTGACCACCGTTCGAGACCGAGCACACCCGCGCCCACCTCGCCGACGCCGACTGCGGGGCGCGGCGGCGCTGGGGGTGGCGTTCGCCGCCGTGGTGGCGCTCGGTGCCTGCGACACCACCACCGACACCGACGGCGACCAGATCCCCGACTTCTACGAGGGCATCTACGGCTGGGACCGCACCAACCCCGACGAGGACGCGAACACCATCGTCGACGGGCTCGACGATCCCGACGGTGACGGCCTGACCACCACCTACGAGGTGGTCACCTACCCGGCTGGCCCCGGCGACGGCAAGGGGACCAACCCGACCGTGGCCGACAGCGACGGCGATGGGCTCTCCGACGGCGACGAGCTGTACTGGGCCGCCGACCCGTTCGATCCCGACGTCGACGGCGACGGGCTCACCGACGGCGACGAGGTGCACCTCTACGGCACCTCGCCGATCTTCAGCGACACCGACTTCGACGGGCTCTACGACGGCGACGAGGTCACCACCTACCTCACCGACCCGACGGTGGGGGACACCGACCAGGACGGCATCACCGACGGCGACGAGGTGTTCTACGTGGGCAGCGACCCGCTCGACCCCGACACCGACGGCGACGGCTGGACCGACGGCGACGAGTACTGGACCTACCTCA
>JAHBSN010000440.1 GCA_019639095.1 Actinomycetota bacterium | reverse complement strand
CGACGAGCGCGCCCGCGGGCCGGGCGTCGGCCACCACGTGGGCCACCTCCCGCTCGCGGTAGGCCGTGTTGACCGGCACCACCACCAGCCCGAGTCGCAGTGCGGCGACGTACGCGACCACCAGGTCCACCGAAGCGCCGGCGCTCACGAGCAGCCGATCGCCGGCGTCCAGGCCGGCGCCGGCGAGGCGGGCCGCCACCTGCCGGCTGCGCGCCGCCAGCTCCCCGCCGGTGACCCACCCCGAAGCATCGTCGAACACCACCGGGCGTGCCGGCTCGGCCGCCCACCGTGAGAGCCAGCGGCTCGTCAGGCTGGTGGCGCCGAGGCCGGCGACGACGTCGGGAGCGGTGCCGGCGGCCAGGTGCGGGGTCCAGGCGGGGGGCGTGGGCGGTGGGGTCATCGGGCTCCTCGAGGGACCGGGGCCCGGGAGATCCGACGCTGCCCCTATCCACAGCGCCGGCGGCCCACTAGGGTTGGTGGCCTTACGGGCCGGTCGAACGGACCGGCCCAACATAGAGAGAGAAATACATTGGCAACTGGCACTGTGAAGTTCTTCAACGCTGAGAAGGGCTTCGGCTTCATCACCCGGGCCGAGGGCGCTGACGTCTTCGTCCACTTCTCCAACATCCAGGGCACCGGGTACAAGACCCTGGAAGAGGGCCAGACCGTCGAGTTCGACGTCGCTCCTGGCCGCAAGGGCGAGGAAGCCCAGAACGTTCGCGTGATCTGAGACTCCTCCTCGGTCACCGCTGATCGAGACCTCGAACGAGCCGCCGGCCCCCGGGTCGGCGGCTCGTCGCATTCCCGGCCTCAGACCCCTGGATCGCAGGGCCGATCCGCCGCCGCGCCGGGGCGCGGATCGGGCAGAATGGTGCCCATGGCATCTTCGAACCCGGCGCTCAACGACAAGATCTTCGAGCGCGAGACCGCAGCCGCCAACGGCGGCTTCACCCCCGCCTGGGGCTCCCCTGCCGACGAGGTGCCGCCCGGGCTGTTCACCGGCGCCACCGGGGCCACCGACCTCGGCGCGGCCACGGTCACCCCTGGGCCGGTCGCCACGGGCGACACCATGCGCCTGGGCGGGACCCTCTCGGCCGCCGCCGTGCTCCTCCTGGTCCTGCTGGTGGGCGCCTTCTTCGGGTGGCAGGCCACCGAGGTGGTCACCGCCACCAACGTCGCCGGCGAGACCGTGGTGGTCAGCTCCAACCTCCCCGCCTGGATCGTGGTGGCCGCCATCGCCGGGTTCGGCCTGGCCATCCTCACCATCTTCAAGCCCAAGCTGGCCCGGTTCACCGCCCCCTTCTACGCCGCGGCGCAGGGCGCGTTCGTGGGCGCCATCTCCAAGCTCTACGAGGTGCAGTTCGACGGGATCGTCCTCCAGGCGGTGGGGCTCACCATCGGCGTGTTCGTGATGATGCTCGTGCTCTACGCCACCGGGACGGTCAAGGTCACCGATCGGCTCCGCAAGGGGATCTTCGCCGCCACCGGCGCCGTGTGCCTCGTCTACCTCGCCACGTTGGTGGCGCGCCTGTTCGGCTCGGACATCCCGATGATCCACGACGCCGGCATCGTGGGCATCGGCTTCAGCCTCGTGGTCGTGGGCATCGCGTCGTCGAACCTGCTGCTCGACTTCGACTTCATCGAGCGGGGCGTCGAGATGCGGGCCCCGCGCTACATGGAGTGGTTCGGCGCCTTCGGGCTCATGGTCACGCTGATCTGGCTCTACCTCGAGCTGCTCCGCCTGCTCTCGAAGCTCCGCAGCCGCTGACCGAGGGACCGGGCTTCGCCCGCATCGACCGCTCCGAGCGGGCACAATGGCCCCCGTCCGTCCCGGCGAGGAGGCCCCGTTCGTGAGCGATACCACCACCTGCCCGAGCTGCAGCGCCACGCTGCCGGCTGGGGCGGCGTTCTGCACCACCTGCGGCACCCGGCTCGGGGGCGCGCCCGAGCCGGCGGCCGACGCC
>JAHBSN010000044.1 GCA_019639095.1 Actinomycetota bacterium | reverse complement strand
GGGCCGGCCACCGTGGGCAGGTCGGCCGGATCGAGCGATCCGTCGGCGTCCATGAAGCACACCACGTCGTCGGTGGCCGCCAGCAGGCCGGCCCAGCACGCGGCGCCGAAGCCGCGCTGGGGCTCCTCGACCACCAGCGCCCCGGCGGCGCGGGCGGCGTCGCCGGAGCCATCGGTGGACCCGTTGTCCACCACGATCGGACGGTAGCCGGGGGGCATGGCGGCGAGCACGGCGCCGATGGCACCGATCTCGTCGAGCACGGGCAGCACGACGTCGGGCACGTCGGCCGACCCTACCGCCCGGCTCGGCGCGCCCGAGGGCCGTGGGGGCGGGGGTGACCGCGCCGGTGGCGAACCCCTCTGCACCGGACGCGGGGGATCGAGGGACGGACCCGGCGCCGTCGGCCTGGGTCCCGGCCATCGGGGCGACGCTGGCGTGGCTGGCCCTGCTGGTGGTGGCCCGGATCGTCGGCGCCGACCACGCGCGCGAGTGGAAGGTGCTGGCCGTCCCGATCATGGGCAGCTGGGATCCGGCTCCGCTGCTGCCGGTGCTCGGGGCCGCCGGACTCGGCGCGTTGCTCGTGGCCTGGCTGCCGGGCTGGTGTCGGTCGGTGCCGTGGGCGCGCCTGCTGGTGGGGGCTGCGGTGGTGGCCGCCGCGTGGGGCCTGGCGCTGGCGCTCGTCCGGGGGCCATCGACGCTGGACGAGGCCATGGCCAACCAGAACGAGTACGTGGCCGTGGTGCACCGGGTCGACGCCATCGGGCTCGACCGCTTCGTCGAGACCTTCACCGACCCGGTGATCCTCGAGCGCTACCCCATCCACGTCGAGGGCCACCCGCTCGGCGCCACGCTCGTGTTCGTGGCCCTGGACCACGTCGGGCTGGGCGGGCCCACCGCGGCCACGTGGTTCCTGCTGGTCGCCGGTTCGCTGACCGCACCGGCGGCGCTCGTGGCGGCGCGGTCGGTGGCCGACGAGGCGATGGCCCGACGGGCGGCACCGTTCCTGGTGCTGGTGCCGGCGGCGGTCTGGACGGTGACGTCGGCCGACGCCCTGTTCGCCGCCGTCGGCGCGATCGCCGTGGCCCTGGTGGTGGTGGCCACGGGACGACCTGCGGGCTGGTCCTCGGCCTTGCTGGCCCTCGCCGGTGGCGCTGCGTTCGGCGTCGGGGCCGAGCTGAGCTACGGGCTCGCCCCGCTGGCCCTGGTGCCCGTGGTGGTGGGCCTGGCCCGGCGCCGGTGGGACGTGCTGGGGTTCGCCGCGCTCGGCGGCGTGGCCGTCGTGGGCCTGGCCGGCCTGGCCGGGTTCTGGTGGTTGGACGGGCTGGCCGCCACCCGGGTGCGCTACCACGACGGCATCGCCGAGCTCCGCTCGTACCGGTACTTCGCCGCGCTCGGGAACCCGGCGGCGTTCGGCCTGGCCGTGGGTCCGGCGGCGGTGGCCGGCATCGCCGTGGCCGGGTGGGGGTGGCGTCGCCTCGGGGCGGCCGAGCGCCGGCTGGCGCTGCTCGTGCTGGGCGCCCTGGCCGCGGTGGCGGCCGCCAACCTCTCGGGGCTGTCCAAGGCCGAGGTGGAGCGCATCTGGCTCCCGTTCGTCCCGTGGGTGGTGCTGGCCGCGGCTTGGCTGCCCGTCGCCCGGGGCCCCCGTTCGTCCCGGGCCACACCCGGGTCCGGGTCCGTGCTGCTCGCCGGCCAGGTCGTCGTCGCCCTGGCCGTCACCTCGTTCGTCCGCACCCCCTGGTAGGAGTCCTCTCGTGCGCATCCTCGTGACCGGTGGCCTCGGGTTCATCGGATCCCGGCTCGTCGACGACCTGGTCGCCCTCGACCACGAGGTCGTGGTGCTCGATTCCGTGGCGCCGCACGTGCACGCCGCCGAGCCCGACTACGCCAACCCGGCGGCCACCTACGTGCGCGCCGACGTGCGCGACCCCGAAGGCTGGCGGGCGGCGCTCCCCGGCGTCGACGCGGTCTCGCACCAGGCGGCGCGCGTGGGCCTCGGGGTGAGCCCGGCCGACGTGCGGGGCTACGTCGACGACAACGACCAGGGCACCGCCGTCGGGCTGTGGTGCCTGCACGAGGCCGGGTTCCGGGGCCGGCTCGTGGTGGCGTCGAGCATGGTGGTCTACGGCGAGGGCGCCTACCGGTGCGCCGAGCACGGCCCGGTGCGGCCCCCCGCCCGCGCCGAGGCCGACCTCGCCGCCGGGCGCTTCGAGCCGCCGTGCCCCGCGTGCGGCCGTTGGCTCGAGCCCGAGCTGGTGGACGAGGACGCGGTGCTCGACCCGCGCAACACCTACGCCGCCACCAAGCTCCACCAGGAGCACCTGGGCGCCGTGTTCGGCCGGGAGACCGGGGTGCCGGTGACGGCGCTGCGCTACCACAACGTCTACGGCCCCCGGATGCCCCGCGACACGCCCTACGCCGGTGTGGCGGCCATCTTCCGCTCGTCGCTCGAGCGCGGCGAGGCGCCGCGGGTGTTCGAGGACGGCGGCCAGCGGCGCGACTTCGTGCACGTGGCCGACGTGGCCGCGGTGAACGTCGCCGCCCTCACCTCGCCCGAGCCGGTGGTGGGGCCGGTCAACGTGGCCAGCGGGTCGCCGCACACCGTGGGGGAGCTGGCCTCCGCGCTGGCATCGGCCATGGACGGCCCCGAGCCGGTCGTCACCGGCGGGTTCCGCCTGGGCGACGTGCGCCACGTGACCGCGTCGGTCGCCCGGGCGCGCGCCGAGTTCGGCTTCGAGCCGTCGGTCGCCTTCGCCGACGGCGTCGCCGAGTTCGCCACCGCCCCCCTCCGCGCCCCGTCCCCCTAGGTCGCCTCGATCCAGGCGTCCGTCCCGGTCAAGTCGGCCATAGCGGTCGTCGCACAGAATCTGCGCAGATTCGTCGCACGACGTCGGCGGCCGAAGGTGGGCGCGCTCGAGGGCGCTGGGCGACCATGAGCGCACCCACCTCGAGCCGATCTCCCCCGAATCCGGACACACCGGACATCGCACAGAATCTGCGCAGATTCTGCGCCAACGTCGGGGAACGGACGGGTCGGACCGGTCGGAGGGGCCGGTCAGGTCGGGCGAGGTCGGCGCGCCGGGCCGAGGCGGAGGCGGTGGTGGAGGCCGGGGAGCTGGTGGACGGCCACCGACGAGTCGCCGTGGGGGCGCCGCTGGCTCGGATAGATGCCACGGCGTCCCGAGCACAGGTACGCCACCGCGCACGCCACCGCCGCCGGCGGCACCACGCCCCAGCCGAACAGCTCGAAGGCCATCACCGTGCACGCCAACGGCGTGTTGGTCGCCCCGCCGAACACGGCCACGAACCCCACGGCCGCCCCCACGAGCGGCGAGAGCCCGAGCGTCGGCGCCACCGCGGCGCCGGTGGTGGCGCCGATGACGAACAGCGGGGTCACCTCGCCGCCCACGAACCCGGCGCCCAGGCACACGGCGGTGAAGGCGAGCTTCAGCAGCGGCACCGAGATCGACACGTGGGCCCCGAGCACCGCCTCGTCGAGCAGCGGCAGCGACAGGCCGAGGTAGTCCCGCCCGAACAGGGCCACGCCCACGAGCACGAGCACACCACCGATCGCCGGCCGCAGCGGCGCCCACCCCACCGTGCGGCGGAAGGCGGTCCGCACCAGGTCGGTGGCCTCGATGAAGGCCAGGGCCATCACCCCGAACGCCACCCCGGCGAGTGCGCACCGGGTCAGCAGGGCGGCATCGATGGCGACGTGCACCTCGGGTCGTGCGGTGTGCTCGTGGCCGAGGAGGTGCACCACGCGGTCGCCCACGAACGACCCGACGGCGGTGGCCGCCACCAGGTGCGCCCACACCCCGCGCCCCGCCGGTCCGGCGTGGTGTCGGGTCCAGGAGAGGCGCTGGACCTCCAGTCCGAAGACGAGCCCGGCGAGCGGCACGCCGAACACCGCGCCGAACCCGGAGCCGAGCGCGGCGGTGAGCAGCACCCGTCGGTCCTCGTGGTCCAGCCGGAGCGCGCGGGCCAGGCCGTCGGTGAGCGAGCCCGACATCTGCAGCGCCGTGCCCTCCCGTCCGACCGACGCGCCGAACAGGTGCGACACCACCGTGCCCACCGCCACCATGGGCGCCATGCGTCGGGGCACCCAGGCCGTCGGCCGGTGGATCTCGTCGAGGAGCAGGGCGTTGCCGGCTCCGGCCCGTCCGCCGAAGAGGTGGTAGGCCCCGCCGATGGCGAGGCCGGCGACGGGCAGCAGCCACACCAGCCACGGGTGCTCGAGCCGGGCCTCGGTGGCCCGATCGAGCGCGGTGAGGAAGGCCCAGCAGGCGAAGCCGGCCAGCACGCCCGACGCCGCACCGAGCACGATCCAGCGGGGGAGGTCGGCCACGACGCGCACCCACGGGCGGGCGGCGGATGGCGGGGACGGTGGGGGGTGCTCGGGCACGGGACTACCTCGGTCGTGGTGTGGCTGGACCTGGTAGGGACCGTCAGCCCGGGTGCGGGCGGTTCCGGCGAGCCCCATCGCCGTGGGCCCAACCTACCGCGATCCGCCCCCACAGGCCAGGTTGCCAGATACCCCCAGGGGGTATAGGGTGGTCATCGAAGCGCTACCGCGAGCAAGGAGGCCCCCATGCCCGCCACCACCGACACCTACGCCGTCTCCGGGATGTCCTGCCAGCACTGCGTGGACGCCGTCACCGCCGAGGTCGGCCGCATCGCCGGCGTCGAGCAGGTCGACGTCGACCTCGCCGCCGGCCTGGTGCGCGTCACCAGCGCCGCACCGCTCGATCGCGAGGCCGTGCGTGACGCCATCGACGAGGCCGGCTACGAGCTGGCCGACGTCGGAGACCGGCCGTGACCGCCCCCGATCCCGCCGCCACCACCACCGCCGGGGTCGGCGTCCCGTCCGAGCCCGACGAGCTCTGCACCCTCGACCTGCGGATCGAGGGCATGACCTGCGCATCGTGCGCCGCCCGCATCGAGAAGAAGCTCAACCGCGTCGAGGGCGTCGACGCCTCGGTCAACTACGCCACCGAGGTGGCTCGGGTGCACGCGCCCGCGTCGGTCACCCGGGACCAGCTCGTGGCCCAGGTGGAGGCCCTCGGCTACGGCGTGGCCGCGCCGCCCCCTCCCACCCGCGCCCACCACCCCGCCGGGCACGAGGAGGCCGAGGCCCCGTCGGGCCACCACCACGAGGAGCTCGACGACGCCGACCTGCGCCGGCGCGTGCTGGTGAGCGCCGCCCTCTCGCTGCCGGTCCTGCTGCTGTCGATGGTGCCCCGGCTCCAGTTCGACCACTGGCAGTGGATCTCCCTGACCCTGGCGTCGCCGGTGGTGGTGTGGGGCGGCTGGCCGTTCCACCGGGCCACGTGGACCAACCTGCGCCACGGCGCCGCCACCATGGACACGCTCATCTCGGTGGGCACGCTGTCGGCCTGGGGCTGGTCGCTCTACGCCCTGCTGTTCACCTCGGCGGGCGACGACGCCATGCGGATGGGTGCGGAGCTCATGCCGATGGACGGTGGTGGGGCCCACGAGATCTACCTCGAGGCCGCCGCCGTGGTGGTCACGCTCATCCTCGCCGGCCGCTGGTTCGAGGCCCGGGCCAAGCGCCGCTCGGGCGCCGCCCTGCAGGCCCTGCTCGAGCTGGGCGCCCGAGATGCCGCCGTGCTGCGCGACGGCGCCGAGGTGCGCGTCCCGATCGACCAGCTCCAGGTGGGCGACCGGTTCGTGGTGCGCCCGGGCGAGAAGGTGGCCACCGACGGCACCGTGGTGGAGGGCACCTCCGCGGTCGACACCTCGCTGCTCACCGGCGAGCCGGTGCCCGTGGAGGTGGCGGTGGGCGACGACGTGGTGGGTGCCACGGTCAACGTCGGTGGGCGCCTGGTGGTGGAGGCCACCGGCGTCGGTGCCGACACCGCGCTGGCCCGCATCGCCCGCCTCGTGACCGACGCCCAGTCGGGCAAGGCGCCCGTGCAGCGCCTCGCGGACCGGATCGCCGCCGTGTTCGTCCCGATCGTCATCGTGATCGCGATCCTGACCCTGGTCGGGTGGCTCGCCTCGGGAGCCGCGGCCGACGAGGCGTTCGCCGCCGCCGTGGCCGTCCTGATCATCGCCTGCCCCTGCGCGCTCGGCCTGGCCACGCCCACCGCCCTCCTCGTGGGCACCGGGCGGGGCGCCCAGCTCGGGATCCTCATCAAGGGCCCGGAGGTGCTCGAGTCCACGCGGGCCGTCGACACGATCGTGCTCGACAAGACCGGCACCATCACCGCCGGCAAGATGCGCCTGGTCGACGTCGTGGCCGCCTCCGGGGTCGACGAGGACGACCTGCTGCGCCGGGCCGGCGCGGTGGAGGACGCGTCCGAGCACCCCATCGCTGCGGCCATCGCCTCGGCGGTGCGCGCCCGGATCGGCACGCTGGCCGCCATCGATGGGTTCGCCAACGAGCAGGGCCGCGGCGTGCGCGCCACGGTCGACGGCACCGTGGTGGCGGCCGGCCGGCCCGCCTTCGTGGCCGACGTGGTCGGCGCACCGTCCGGCGAGCTCCCCGCCGAGCTGGCCGCGGCGCGGGATCGCGCCGCCGAGCGGGGCGCCACCGTCGTGTACGCCGGCTGGGACGGTGCCGTGCGTGGCGCCCTGGTGGTGGCCGACACCACCAAGCCCACGTCCGCCCTCGCCATCGAGGAGCTCCGGGGCCTCGGCCTCCGGCCGGTCCTGCTCACCGGCGACAACGCCGCGGCCGCCACCACGATCGCCGCCGAGGTGGGGATCGACCCGGCCGACGTGATCGCCGAGGTCCTCCCCGAGGACAAGGTGGCCGTGGTGCGCCGGCTCCAGGACGAGGGCCGGGTGGTGGCCATGGTGGGCGACGGCGTGAACGACGCCGCCGCCCTGGCCCAGGCCGACCTCGGCCTGGCGGTGGGCACCGGCACCGACGTGGCCATCGAGGCCTCGGACCTCACGCTGGTGCGGGGCGACCTGCGGGCCGCGGTGGACGCCGTCCGCCTCTCCCGCCGGACCCTCGCCACCATCCGCGGCAACCTGTTCTGGGCGTTCGCCTACAACGTGGCGGCCATCCCGCTCGCCGCCGCCGGACTGCTCAACCCGATGATCGCCGGGGCCGCCATGGCGTTCTCCAGCGTCTTCGTGGTCAGCAACAGCCTTCGGCTGCGACGCTTCCGCTCTGTCACCGACCACCCCACCCCGGAGGCCTGACCCGTGCGCGGCTACACCATGGACAAGGACCAGTACCTGAAGCGCCTCCGCCGGATCGAGGGCCAGGTGCGCGGGATCCAGCGCATGATCGACGAGGACGTGTACTGCATCGACGTCCTCACCCAGCTCTCCGCCGTCACCAAGGCGCTGCAGAGCGTGGGGATCGGCCTGCTCGAGGAGCACGTCAACCACTGCGTGCTCCACGCCGCCCAGGAGGGCGACGAGGAGGCGGCGCGCGAGAAGGTGGCCGAGGCCACTCGCGCCATCGAGCGGCTCGTCCGCTCCTGACGGGCGGGGTCGCCGGGGCGGCCCCGCCCGGGTCCCGCGACGGCCCGATGTTTGACAGGGGACCGTTCCGTGCCGTTGAGTACGCCGCGTGCCCAAGCCCCTCGTGATCGTCGAGTCTCCCGCCAAGGCCCGCACCATCGCGGGCTTCCTCGGCGACGACTTCCACGTCGAGTCGTCCGTCGGGCACATCCGGGACCTGCCCTCCAAGGGCCTCAGCATCGACGTCGACCACCACTTCACGCCCACCTACGAGGTGCACGCGTCGAAGAAGGACGTCATCCGCCGGTTGAAGCAGCTCCTCGCCGACGCCGACGAGCTCTACCTCGCCACCGATGAGGATCGCGAGGGCGAGGCCATCTCGTGGCACCTCCTCCAGGTGCTGAAGCCCAAGGTGCCGGTGAAGCGGATGGTGTTCCACGAGATCACCCGCTCGGCGATCGAGCACGCCGTCGACAACTGGCGGGAGATCGACGAGGGCCTCGTCGACGCCCAGGAGACCCGGCGCATCGTCGACCGCCTCTTCGGCTACCCCGTGTCGGAGGTGCTGTGGCGCAAGGTCAACGCCGGCCTGTCGGCGGGCCGGGTGCAGAGCCCGGCCGTGCGGCTCGTGGTGGAGCGAGAGCGCGAGCGCATCGCGTTCACCGCCGCCGACTACTGGGACCTCGACGCCGCGTTCCCCACCGACCCGGCGTTCACCGCCACGCTGGTGGCGGTCGACGGCCGCCGGGTGGCCTCGGGGCGGGACTTCGACGACACCGGTGCCGTCACCCGAGACGTCGTGGTGCTCGACGAGCCCACGGTGCGCGGCCTGGCCTCGGCGCTCGACGGCTCGCCGTGGTCGGTGCGCTCGGTGGAGGAGAAGCCCTTCACCTCCAAGCCCAAGCCGCCGTTCATGACCTCCACGCTCCAGCAGGAGGGCGGCCGCAAGCTGCGCATGAGCTCGGCCCAGGTCATGCGGGTGGCCCAGGACCTCTACCAGAACGGCTACATCACCTACATGCGGACCGACAGCACCACGCTGTCGGAGACCGCCCTCAACGCCGCCCGGTCCCAGGCCCGCCAGCTCTACGGCGCCGAGTACGTGCCCGACGCGCCCCGCACCTACGACCGCAAGGTGAAGAACGCCCAGGAGGCCCACGAGGCCATCCGGCCGGCGGGGGAGACGTTCCGCACGCCCGAGTCGCTGCGCAACGAGCTGCGCTCCGACGCCCTCCGCCTCTACGAGCTGATCTGGAAGCGCACCGTCGCCTCCCAGATGGTGGACGCCCGCGGCCAGTCGGTGTCGGTGCGCATCGGGGCCACCGCGTCCGACGGGCGGGACGCCGAGCTGGCCGCCTCCGGTCGCTCCATCACCTTCCCCGGCTACCTGCGGGCCTATGTGGAGGGCACCGACGATCCCGACGCCGCCCTCGACGACCGCGAGACCCTGCTCCCCGTGCTCGCCGTGGGCCAAGCGCTGCCGAGGCCCGAGCTCGAGCCCAAGGGCCACACCACCTCGCCGCCCGCCCGCTACACCGAGGCGTCGCTGGTGAAGCGGCTGGAGGAGCTGGGCATCGGCCGCCCGTCCACCTACGCGTCGATCATGCAGACCATCCAGGACCGCGGCTACGTGTGGAAGAAGGGCACGGCGCTCGTGCCCACGTGGACCGCGTTCGCCGTGATCAGCCTGCTCGAGCAGCACTTCGGCGACCTCGTCGACTACGCCTTCACCGCCCGCATGGAGGACGAGCTCGACGGCATCGCCCAGGGCCAGATCAGCCGCGAGCCCTGGCTCAACCGGTTCTGGTTCGGCGACGCCGCCGGGGAGCCCACCGCCGAGCTGGCCGGCACCGAGCCCGGCTCGCCCGGCCTCAAGGCGCTGGTGGACCACGGCAAGGAGGTCATCGCCCCGGCCGAGATCAACGTCGTCATGCGCTTCGTGGCGCCCGACGGCGAGGAGATCGTGGTCAAGCCGGGCCGGTTCGGGCCCTACCTCAAGAAGGGCGAGGCGTCGGCCTCCATCCCCGACGACCTGGCGCCCGACGAGCTCGACGTCTTCAAGGCCCTGGAGCTGCTGTCGGCCGGCAACGGCGACCGCGTGCTCGGCAAGGACCCCGAGACGGGGCTCGACGTGGTCGCCAAGGCCGGGCGGTTCGGGCCCTACGTGCAGGTGGGCGAGATGCCCGAGGGCAAGGGCAAGGTCAAGCCCGAGGACAAGCCCAAGACAGCGTCGCTGTTCAAGACGATGACGCTCGAGCGCGTCACCCTCGACGACGCGCTCCAGCTGCTGTCGCTGCCTCGGGTGGTGGGGGTGGACCCCGCCGACGGCAACGAGATCCTCGCCATGAACGGGCGCTACGGGCCGTACCTGAAGAAGGACTACGTCGACGAGAACGGCGTGGCCAAGTCCGAGACCCGATCGCTCGAGAACGAGGAGCAGATCTTCACCGTCGAGCTGCCCCGGGCGCTCGAGATCCTCGCCCAGCCCAAGCAGCGCCGGGGCCAGACGGTGGCCGCCCCGCTGCGCGAGCTCGGCGTCGACCCCGTCTCGGGCAAGCAGATGGTGCTCAAGGACGGCCGCTTCGGGCCCTACGTGACCGACGGCGAGACCAATGCGTCGCTGCGCAAGGGCGACGAGGTCGAGACCATCACCGACGAGCGGGCGTCGGAGCTGCTGCAGATCCGTCGCGAGGCAGGGCCGTCCAAGAAGAAGAAGGCCGCCAAGAAGAAGGCGCCGGCGAAGAAGAAGGCCGCCGCCAAGAAGTCGCCGGCCAAGAAGAAGGCGGCGGCGAAGAAGGCCCCCGCGAAGAAGCGCGCCGCCGGCGGTTCGGCCGGTTCGGCCGGTTCGGCCGACGACGCCCCCGTCGACGACCCGCCCAGCGACTTCGACCCCGACGCCCCGTTCTAGTGCCCGTGTTCGCCACCTGCGGCGAACACGGGCACAAGAACCATCCGACGAATCTGCGCAGATTCTGCGAGTCGCTTCTTGTGCTGGCGTTCGCCAGATCTGGCGAACGCGGGCACCAGAACGGTGGGTTCTCCCGGGCTGGGTAGGGTCGGGCGGTGGGCCGGTTCGTGGTGTTCGAGGGCGGGGAGGCGTCGGGCAAGTCCACCCAGGCGCGCCTGCTGGCCGAGCGCTGGGGCGCCACGTTCACCTTCGAGCCGGGCGACACGGCGGTGGGCGCCCGCCTGCGCGAGATCCTGCTCGACCCGGCCACCGGCAACCTCGATCCCCGCGCCGAGGCCCTCCTCATGGCCGCCGACCGGGCCCACCACGTGGCCACCACCATCCTCCCGGCCCTGCACCGAGGGCGCGACGTCGTGTGCGACCGCTACGTCGGGTCCTCCATCGCCTACCAGGGCTACGGCCGGGGGTTCGGTGCCGACGAGGTCGCGCACCTGAGCGACTTCGCCACCCACGGGCTCAAGCCCGACCTCGTGGTGCTGCTCCAGGTCCCCCACGCCGTGGCCGCCTCCCGCCTGGCCGTGGCCGGGGCGCCCGACCGGCTCGAGGCGGCGGGCGACGAGTTCCACGCCCGCGTGGCCCACGGCTACGCCGCCCTCGCCGCCGCCGACCCCGAGCGGTGGGTGGTGATCGACGGATCGGGCACCGTCGGCGAGGTGCACCAGCAGGTCCAGGCCGCCGTCGACGCCCGCTTCCCGGAGCCGGCGTGAACACCACGTCGCCCGCCGAGGTCGCCGACGACCCCTGGGCCGACGTGGTCGGCCAGGACGCTGCCGTCGCCGTCCTGCGGGGTGCGTCGGGGCCCCAGGCCGTCCACGCGTGGCTGTTCCTCGGGCCGCACGGGTCGGGCAAGCGGGCCGCCGCCCGCGCCTTCGCCGGCGACCTCCTGGCCCACGAGCTGGAGGCGGTGGGCGACCCCGCCGGCGCGGCCCGGGCGCGGAGCCTGGCCCGCGCCGAGCAGCACCCGGACCTCGTCGTGGTGGAGCGCGTGGGTGCGTCGATCTCCGCCGAGCAGGCCGACGAGATCGTGCGGCGCGCCAGCCGTTCGGCCACCGAGGGCCGCCGGAAGGTGCTGGTGCTCGACGAGTTCCACCTGATCGCCCCGAACGTCGGCCCCAAGCTGCTGAAGACCATCGAGGAGCCGCCCGAGGGCACGTTCTTCGTGGTGCTGGCCGACGAGCTGCCGCCCGAGCTGGTGACGGTGGCGTCGCGCTGCGTCCGGGTCGACTTCCATCCGCTCACCGACGCCGTGGTCACCGGTCGCCTGGAGGCCGAGGGCATCGATCCGGCCCGCGCCGCCGAGGCCGCCTCCTTCGCCGGCGGCGACCTCGACCGGGCGCGGTTGCTGGCCACCGACGAGCGGTTGGCCCTCCGACTGGCGGCGTGGCGCGGCCTGCCCCGCCGCCTCGACGGCACGGGCGCCACGGCCGCGGCAGCGGTCGACGAGCTACGAGCCACCATCGACGACGCCGAGGCCCCGCTCCGGGTGCGCCACGAAGCCGAGGTGGCGGAGCTGGCCGAACGGGTCGAGCGCTACGGCCAGCGGGGCTCGGGCGCCGGCGACCTCGACAAGCGCCAGAAGCGCGAGACCCGCCGGTTCCGAACCGACGAGCTCCGCATGGGCCTGAGCGCGCTCGCCGCTGCGTATCGAGACGAGCTGGTGGTGGCGGCCGACCCGGCCCCGTCCCTGGCCGCCGTGGCCGCCATCCACGAGGCGGCGGAGAACCTGGTGCGCAACCCGAACGAGGAGCTGTTGCTGCTCGCCCTGGCGTTGCGCCTGCCGTCGCTCAGCTGAGCGACGGCAGGCGGCACGCCCGGGTCCGCCGCCGACTCAACAGGCCTCGGAGGTCACGTCGATCTCCTCGCCCTCCTCGGGCAGGGTCAGGCAGGCGTGCTCCTCGTCGAAGGTGACCTCGACCTTGCCGTCGTCGTCGAGGCCGTCGCCGTCGGCGTCGTCGATGCCGGTGATCTCGGGATCGCCGGGCAGGTCGGCGGACGCCTCGTCGAGTGCCTTCACCGACCGCACGCCCTCCTCGTCGGCCGTGTCGTTCGCCTTCAGGCTGGCCCGCAGGGTCTCGGCCGTGGTGCGGGCCTGCGTGGCATCCGCGGCGGTGGCCACGTCGTCCTTGGCCGAGTCGACCGCATCGGCGGCATCGTCCTTCGCCGAGTCCACGGCCTCGGACGCCTTGTCCTTGGTGTCGCTCGAGCACGCCGTGGTCAGCGGAGCGAGCGCCAGCAGACCGGCGGCGAGCAGGGCGAGGGGTCGGGTGCGCATGGCGATCTCCAGGGGTGGGGTGCGGGGTGCACGTCGGTACCCACGGCCTCCGCCCGGTAGCCCCGGGCCCGCTTCGGGTTCCTCGGCCACGCACCTCGCCGACTACGGTGGCCCCCCACGCCCGGGTAGCTCAGACGGCAGAGCAGCTCACTCGTAATGAGCAGGTCAGGAGTTCGATTCTCCTCTCGGGCTCCACTCTCCTCACCGGTGTCGGGACCGCCGGTCCACCCGAAGCCTCGTGCGCTCGGGGGTGCAGGGCAGCCGTTCTTGCACCAACCTCCATGGGGGCTCCGCGTACTGTGCGGAAGCTGCGCCCCTGCCAGGCCTGATCGACCGAGGGAACGATTGCCGATCGGCTCAGTGCGCTGGCGTGAGGGGCTTCGTCAGGAGTGCGCTCGCTGCTCGCTGGTACCCCTGGCGCTCGTAGAACGGGACGACATCGAGGTCGGCGACCAGAGCGAGTGTGCCGGTGGCCGAGATGCGGGTGGCCTCTGCCTCGAGGCCCGCTAGGAGGCGCGAGCCGATGCCGTGGTGCTGCTGCTCTGGGTGGACGATGAGGTCCACCACGAACAGATAGAACGCGCCATCGCCGACGACTCGGCCCATGCCGACGATACCACGGTCATCGACGGCGCAGAGCGACGCCATCGATCGGTCGAGGGCTCGCTCCACATCGGCTGCCCCGGGCACCTTCCATCCGACCGAGCGTCGAAGCTCCAGGTACTCGTCAACGGAAGGACGGCGCCGCACGATCGAGGCCACTCCGGCGACCGTAGCGTCCCGCGCAGACCTGGCTCGTCAGGGCCTCCTCGCTACATGTAGACACCAAGCGTCTCCTCCTGACCGGCATGGCCGCCTGCCAGGCGGAGGACCTGCTGGTACCATGACGTCATGACGCGCAAGGCGACCACGGTTCGGCTGTCGGAGGATCTGGCGGACAAGGCCGAGGTCGTCGCTCGCGGGAAGGGCGTGAGCGTCAACGCGCTCATCGTCGGTGCGCTCGAGGCGGAGATCGAGCGGGTCCGCAGGGACGACGACTTCATGGCCCGGCTGCGCGAACTCACTGCACGCGACGAGGAGATCCTCGACAAGCTCGCCGAGTGAGGTACCTCTCGCTCGCCGAAGCCCTGGTCATCGCGGAAGCGGTCACCGGTGGGCTGCGGGTACGAATCGTGCCAGCGGACGGTTCGAGCGACAGCAACCAATGGCGAGCACAGCGCTCGCTTCTGACTTGGCAAAGGGCGCTGAGCACAGCGCTCAGGGATGGATACCTCGTGATGAGCAGGTCAGGAGTTCGATTCTCCTCTCGGGCTCCACCTCCTCCCTCGCGCCGAGTCGGGTCCTTGTCCTCTTTCGGGCCCGTCGCCACCTGCTCACCATGAGGCCATGCGTGCGCATGTCCTGGTCACGAGGGCCGTCCGCTTCGCAGCCGTCGTCGCCCTCGCCTGCTCGCCTCTGGCCGCCTGCACCGACGACGGGGCCGACGACGCCACGAGCGGTGGCAGCGGTCACGCCGCCGCGCTCAGGAGGATCGCCGCGGTGCTGCCCGCCGACACCCGTGGCGTCTTCACCCTCGACCTCGCGGCGCTGCGCTCGGGTCCGTCGGCCGTCACCGTCGCCGACCTGCTCGCCGGTGACGGCGGCGAACCCCTCTTCGCCGAGCAGTTCGAGACGGTCGGCGACCTCGCCGCAGCCGTCGGCGAGCCCGACCGGATCACGAGCGCGGCGCTCGTGCACACGACCGATGCCACCGATGGGGTGCTCCTGGTGGCCGAGGTGGGAGCAGCGGGGCTCGACGAGGTCGTGGCCCCGTCTGACCGCAAGGCGGCGGGCACCCACGGCCCCAAGGACCGGCCGCTGTACCGGGACTCGGGCGGCCACCACCTCGCCCTGCTCCCCGGCGGGCTGCTGGTGGTGGGGGAGCCAGCCGCCGTGGAGTCCGTGGTCGACGTCGCCGACGGCGCCGAGCCCGAGGGCGAGAGCGCCATCGAGCCCTTCCTCGCCGCCCTGGATGCCGACGCCGACCTGAGCTTCGTGTACGGGCTGCGCGCCCTGTTCGACGGTGACGTGGAGCCCGACCGCACGCTCCGGGGTGCGGCGGTGGCGAGCGGCTCGCTCGAGGCGGCCGACGGCGACCCCGGAGGCTCGCTCGCCTTCCACACCTCGAACGCCTCGGAGTTCGTCGAGGCCTACAACGCGCTCAACCGCCACGCGACGGCCGGCGAGGATGCGACCGAGGAGCCGTTGACCATCGCCGACCCGGTCGCCCAGGAGCTCGGGCAGGTGGTGGTGCCCCTGCCCCCGACCCCCCTCGATGCATCGTCGGACGACACCGTCGTCGTGCGGAACATCGCCAAGAAGCTCTTCGTGGGCATGGAGGCGCACGACTACACCGAGGACGTCTCCAGCACGGGCAACGCCCCGCTGATCGACCTCATCATCAGGAGCGAGGCGGATCAGGACACCCCACCCTCGCCGGGGGCGGTCTTCTTCCGCTGGGAGTTCCGCGACCAGGCCGCCATGGAGGCCTTCACGCAGAACGAGCTCCCGCCCGGATTCCAGCTGGCACCCACCCAGTTCCTCGAGAGCGATGACCCCGACGGGGAGTACTTCCTCGCCCTCATGCTCTACAACGCGGGAGGGGGCTCCATCGTGGAAGGAGCCCGCGCGGAGTGGGACGTCTTCGTCAGCCCGCCGAAGGGCGCCGACCCCGATGCGCCGAACCGGCCCCGCTACCTGATCATCCAGAACCTGTCCGAGGAGGTGTCCGGCGACCCGACCACGCTGCTCACCACGGCCAACCCGGTGTCGTACGAGTTCGACGGCGACCGCGTGGTGTCGGACGTGCGGAAGCTGGAGGGAGGTGTCGAGGTCCCCGTCTTCTCGTCGTCGTTCCCCAAGCCCGACCCGGCGACGGCCGAGGTCACGCGGTGGACGCCCGAGATGGCCATCGCGAACGACTACATGCACTGGCCCAACGGCGTGTACGACCACATCGTCTACAACGCCACCACCTACAACTGGGACGGCTACTTCGTGGATGCCGCCCAGACCACCATCGTCGACAACACGCGGTGGACGCAGTACCTCAAGCCGACGCTCAAGGACGCGACCTACTACGTGAACACGCTGGAGTACGTGGCTTCGCCGTTGGCGAACCTGGACTCCCCGTTCCTCGAGGTCACGCCCCAGGAGCGCGAGGACCTGAAGGCCTTCAAGGACAACGGGCACCAGCGGGGCATCATGCGCCAGGAGGTCGAGGACCTCTTCATGGGCACCGACGACGCCTACGTCGGCTTCCGCGTGGCCAACGGGTCCACGCCCTCGACCTCCTACAGCTTCGAGGTCACCGATCCCGAGGGGCTGGCCGAAGCGGTGGACCTCCCCGAGGGCACCACCCTCGCCCCCACCACGATCCTCGAGGGTGGCGAGGAGCGCTACTACCTCACGCTGTCGGTGTACGAGGTGGAGGACGCGATCGAGGGCACACGGGCCGAGTGGAGCACCTACGTCGACGACGGCAGCGGCCGCCCGCACCAGCAGGTGCTCGATCTGATGACCGCCGAGGTCGGCATCGATCCGGTCGGCATCTTGAACCTGCCCTCGGAGGTCCGCCACGGCCTCGACGACGGCGTGGTGCACACGCGCCTCTGGTCGCCCTCGATCTCCTTCGAGGCCTCGTTCGAGACGGCCGGCACCGCCGATACTGACGTCACGTTGGATTGGGTGGAGAGCGGTGACGACGTCTGCTACGCCAACGGCGTCTGCGACAGGCTCTACTACGACGCCGGAACCCTCGACACCCCCGTGCACCGTCCGGCGAAGGTCACCGTGGACCGGTTCTCCACGCCGTGGACGTCGTTCGTGGCCTCTGCTCCGAGCATCGTGTTCTACCGGGACAACGAGCAGCAGTACGCCGCCAAGCGCTGGCACAACCTCGAGGTGGAGGTCGAGGCCGAGGAGGTGAGCGGCGACCTCGAGGGTCGCACGCACACCATCGAGGGCCGCGGCACGCTCGTCGGCCGCACGAGCCAGGTCGCCGACTCGGACTACGCCTACACCGGCGAGGCGAGGGTGGAGGGCGACGAGCTCACCTTCACGATCGACCAGCGGGTGGACAACGCCCTCGGGACCTCCCACATCTACACGAGGGGGACCTTCGACCTGACCACCGGCGAGGGCACGCAGACCGTGGTCGACTGCCGGGGCCCCGCCCTGATGTGCAGCGACATCGAGGCGGGCTCGGAGGCGCCCTACACCGCCCAGGACCTCGACAGCTCCGACCCCGACGCCATCACCTGGAAGGTGGATGTTGCGGTGGACCTGGGCAGCAGCTTCGGCACCGCGGACAGCGCCTCCACCTTCACCGCGACGCGAGGCGGCTGAGCACGGCTCAGGAGTCCGATCCTCCGCTCGAGCTCCGACCCCTTGGGCTCCCTCGTGTCCGCGAGAACCGATCGGCCTCGCTTGGTACCGTCTCGGCGCGTCGCCGCGGCGACCGACCAGGGCACGACCGATCCGATCGGATCGAGGTGGGAGGGACCGGGATGGAACCGTCGAAGCTGCGGCGGGGCGCGTACCTCGTGCTCGGATCGGTGGTCGCCGCGGGCCTGTCGTGGACGGGCGTGGCGGCCGGAGTCGGGGAGGCTCCCAGCGCGACGGGCGTCGGGATGCTGCGGGTGACCACCAGCCCGGCGGTGCCCTCCGACATCACGGTCGACGACCAGCCCACCGACACCTGGGCGCTCACCTGGGCCAAGTTCGACGTCGGCATCCACCTGGTCTGCTTCGGGGCGGTGTCGGGCTACGAGAGCCCGTCGTGTTCGCAGGTCGTGGTGCAGGAGGGCGCCTCCACGACCGTGGTCGGCACCTTCACCCCCAAGGGCTACCTCCGGGTGCTCACCGACCCGCCGGTGCCGTCCACCGTCAGCGTCGACGGCATCGAACGAAACGACTGGGGCATCTGGTCGGAGTACGCGC
>JAHBSN010000439.1 GCA_019639095.1 Actinomycetota bacterium | reverse complement strand
GGAAGGTGCGCTCCACGCCCACGCCGTAGGAGAGCTTGCGGACGGTGAAGGTCTCCTGGAGGCCGCCGCCCTGGCGCCGGATCACCACGCCCTGGAAGACCTGGACCCGCTGCTTGTTGCCCTCGACCACGCGCACGTGCACCTTGAGCGTGTCGCCCGGTGCGAAGTCCGGCACGTCGGTGCGGAGGCTGGCCTGATCGATGAGGTCGGTGCGGTTCATGACGAGATCCTGAGAAGAGTCCTAATGGCGTTCGGGACGCGAGGGCGCCGAACGGCGAAGGGAAACGCTAGACCGCTGGTCCCGGCTCGACCAACTCGCCCCCGGGCCGAGGCTCCGAGGGCACCGCTCGGTCGTCGCCGGCCGACCCCGGGCCGCCCGGGGCGCCCGCCGCGCGGCCTCCGGCACGGGCCGGCAGGGCCACGAAGGCCACCACGGCGCCGGCGAAGGTGGCGGCGGCGGCCACCCGGCACCCGGCCGCCATCCCCTGGAGGAAGGCGTCCGATGCGGCGTCGAGGATCGCGGGCCGCACCGCCTCCGGCGCGCGCCGGGCCACCTCGGCGGCGGCGACCACGGACTCCCTGGCCACGGCCACCGCCTCGGCCGGGGCGCCGAGGCGAGCCAGCGCGTCGGCCACGCGAGGGCCGTAGAGGGAGGAGAAGACCGAGCCCACCACGGCCACGCCGAGCGTGCCGCCGATCTCGCGGGTGGTGTCGTTGACCGCCGACCCCACGCCGGCCTTGGCCGGAGGGAGCGAGCCCATGATCGCCTCGGTGGCGGGAGCGGTGGTGAGGCCGAGGCCCCCGGCCATGAGCACCATCGCCGGCACCACGGCGAGCCAGTACGACGACGTGGCGTCGTTGGTGGATGCCACCAGGAACCCGGCGCTCATCAGCAGCAGGCCGGTCCCGACCACCCGGGTGGTGCCGAACCGAAGGGCGAGCCGGGCGCTCAGGGGGGCGACGATGCCCGCGGTCACGGCGAAGGGCAGCGTGTGCACCCCCGCCGCCAGCGTGTCGTACCCCCGCACCACCTGGAAGTACTGGGTGACGAGGAAGATGAAGCCGAACAGGCCGAAGAACGCGGTGGCCACCGCGAGGCTCGCGGCCGAGAAGCGGGGGTCGGCGAACACCGACACATCGAGCATCGGGTCGGTCCGCCGCCGCTCCCACCGGACGAACCCGATGAGCGTGGCGGCCGCGATCGCGAAGCCGCCGATCGTCGTGGCCGAGGTCCAGCCGTGGCCGGGGGCCTCGATGACCGTCCAGACCAGGACGCCGATGCCCACGATCGAGGAGACCACCCCGACGGGATCGAACCGCCCCGCGTGGGCGTCGCGGGAGGTGGGCACCAGCACGTGGCCGGCGGCGAGGGCCACCACCACGATCGGCACGTTGACCAGGAAGATCGCCCCCCACCAGAAGTGCTCGAGGAGCCACCCGCCGGTGATGGGTCCGAGCGCCACCGCGAGGCCGGTCACCCCGGACCACACGCCGATGGCCTTGGCCCGCTCGGTGGGGTCGGTGAACACGTTGGTGAGGATGGCGAGCGTGGCGGGGAACACCAGGGCGGCGCCAATGCCCATGACCCCTCGGGCGACGATGAGCTGTCCGGCCGAGCCGGCCTGCGACGCGACCACCGAGGTGGCGGCGAAGAGCGCCAGCCCCGCCTGGAGGATCCCCTTGCGACCGACCCGATCGCCGAGGCTCCCCGCGGCGAGCAGGAGGCCGGCGAAGACCAGCGAGTAGGCGTCGACGATCCACTGCAGCTGGCTGGTGGTGGCGTCGAGCTCCGCCGACAGCGTGGGGAGGGCGACGTTCACGATCGTGTTGTCCACCACCACGAGGAACACGCTGAGGCAGAGGACGGGGAGCACCAACCAGCGTCGGGGGTGCGTCGGGTCGGACATGGGGAGGCTCCTTATAGAACGCTGTTCCATTGCCCCGTTTGTAGAACAGTGTTACAAGGGCGTCAACGTGACACCTCGCACACCCGCCACCCGCACCCCCACCGCCGACGTCGAGGCGGCGATCCTCGACGCCGCGG